>NZ_JAGRQY010000334.1:0-1224 GCF_018223905.1 Klebsiella sp. 28 | reverse complement strand
TTTTTTATAAGTTCAATTGCTTATTTATTGATTAACCTTCTATCGCTAGAAGAAGTGATTAAGACCCAACCGTAAGGTTGATAAGGTTAAGTGAATAAGGGCGCACGGTGGATGCCTTGGCACTAGGAGCCGATGAAGGACGGGACTAACACCGATATGCTTTGGGGAGCTGTAAGTAAGCTATGATCCAGAGATTTCCGAATGGGGGAACCCAATATCTTTTATAGGATATTACTTTTCAGTGAATACATAGCTGATTAGAGGTAGACGCAGAGAACTGAAACATCTTAGTACCTGCAGGAAGAGAAAGAAAATTCGATTCCCTGAGTAGCGGCGAGCGAAACGGGAAGAGCCCAAACCAACAAGCTTGCTTGTTGGGGTTGTAGGACTCCAATATGGTAGTCTGTTAGTATAGTTGAAGGATTTGGAAAATTCCGCTAAAGAGGGTGAAAGCCCCGTAGACGAAATGCTAACAACACCTAGGAGGATCCTGAGTACGGCGGAACACGAGAAATTCCGTCGGAATCCGCGGGGACCATCCCGCAAGGCTAAATACTCCCTAGTGACCGATAGTGAACCAGTACCGTGAGGGAAAGGTGAAAAGTACCCCGGAAGGGGAGTGAAATAGATCTTGAAACCGTGTGCTTACAAGTAGTCAGAGCCCGTTAATGGGTGATGGCGTGCCTTTTGTAGAATGAACCGGCGAGTTACGATTGCATGCGAGGTTAAGTCGAAGAGACGGAGCCGCAGCGAAAGCGAGTCTGAATAGGGCGAATGAGTATGTAGTCGTAGACCCGAAACCATGTGATCTACCCATGTCCAGGTTGAAGGTGCGGTAAAACGCACTGGAGGACCGAACCCACGTACGTTGAAAAGTGCGGGGATGAGGTGTGGGTAGCGGAGAAATTCCAAACGAACTTGGAGATAGCTGGTTCTCTCCGAAATAGCTTTAGGGCTAGCCTCAAGTGATGATTATTGGAGGTAGAGCACTGTTTGGACTAGGGGCCCATCTCGGGTTACCGAATTCAGATAAACTCCGAATGCCATTCATTTATATCTTGGGAGTCAGAACATGCGAGTGATAAGGTCCGTGTTCGAAAGGGAAACAGCCCAGACCACCAGCTAAGGTCCCAAAATATATGTTAAGTGGAAAAGGATGTGGGGTTGCACAGACAACTAGGATGTTGGCTTAGAAGCAGCCACCATTTAAAGAGTGCGTAATAG
>NZ_JAGRQY010000333.1:0-1056 GCF_018223905.1 Klebsiella sp. 28 | reverse complement strand
TGTCCACCCATTTCAGCATAAAATGGTGTTTCAGCAAAAATTAATTCGGCTGTTCCTGCAGATGCTTCATTTACTAGTGCGTCACCTTGAATAATAACAAATAATTCACTATCATGTGTTAATTCTGTATAGCCAACAAATTTACTTTCTACTTTAATATCTGTTAATAAAGCAGATTGAACACCCATTGAAGTTTCTTTACTGCGGGCAGAACGAGCACGTTCACGCTGTGCTTCCATTTCTGTTTCAAACCCAGCATGGTCGACTTTCAAGCCTTCATCTTCTGCAACTTCTTCCGTTAATTCTACGGGGAAGCCAAAAGTATCATAAAGTTTGAAGATAATTTTTCCATCTAATGTATCGCCTTTTGCATCTTTAACTTCTTTAATAACCTCATTTAACATGCTTAAACCTTCATTGATGGTTTCATGGAAACGTTCTTCCTCTGTCCGAACCACTTTTTCGATGAAGTCTTTTTGTTGTAATACTTCTGGATAGTAGCTTACCATGATTTCGCCAACAACAGGCACTAATTTGTATAAAAAGGCTTCATTAATGCCTAATTTTTTCCCGTGCATTACCGCACGACGTAATAAACGACGTAACACATAGCCACGACCTTCATTTGAAGGAAGCGCACCATCACCAATTGCAAAGGATAAAGCACGAATATGGTCAGCAATCACTTTAAAGGAAACATCCGTTTGTGGTGCATCTCCATATTTCACGTTAGTTCCTAAAGCTTCTACCGCATGAATGATTGGCATAAATAAATCAGTTTCAAACTTTGTTGGTGCATCTTGAATGATAGATACAACACGTTCCAAGCACATGCCCGTATCAATGTTTTTATGTGGTAATGGTTCGTACGTATCTTCTGGTGTATGATTAAATTCAGAGAACACTAAGTTCCAAATTTCTAAATAGCGTTCATTTTCGCCACCAGGATAATTTTCTGGATCATCTTCTGGAATATCTAAAAATTCTTCGCCGCGATCATAAAAGATTTCCGTATCCGGACCACTTGGACCAGCACCGATATCCCAGAAGTTATCT
>NZ_JAGRQY010000332.1:0-1747 GCF_018223905.1 Klebsiella sp. 28 | reverse complement strand
ACAGTACTCATTTTAAATTCCTTACAAAAATTGGGTTTAAAAATAATACCACCAGAGTAACCAAAGTTAAAGTAATTAGATTGGTTCTATTTCCAGTAGCCCGGAGGCTTTGATTTTGACACATTACTTCTTCTGGCTTGTAGGGATGGCATAGAAGGAGTTAGATCCTTGCTGTGATCGTTTTCTGGCAGTTCGTGCTTAGGACGACTTGGGAAACGGGTGATCTCATCCGGTGTTGGCTTGTAGTCATCTAGGTTAAACTTAGCTCGTTTCTCATATTCAGCGCGAGAAATATAACGGCCTAATACTTCGTCAAAGACATAATTTTCAGTAATACGTTTATCATGTTCCTCACTGATAAGATCATTTTGGGATTTGTTTGCTTTAGCCCATACAAACTTCTGCTTGAAAAAATCTATGACAAGAGTTGTGAAACGTTTAAAAATATTATCCTGACGTGGAGTAGTCTTATGCTTTCTTGCACGGTCAGGGGCGCTTCTGGATGCCCTGTTTGGGTTTTGAGAGGTGGATGTTTTCAGAATAGTATTTGTTCCAGAACCAGAAATACTGACTGATGGTTTCTTACCTGCAACGACCTTACTGACTTTTGTTTTATCACGGTAAGATTTAACGCCACGCATACGAGTATGAGGAGCTGGTGCAACCAAAACAGGTCTTTGATTCTCATCAGTAGAAGAGCCGGAGTGTGTTTCAGGTAATACGATTTGTTCTGGTTCAGCAAGATGTGTAATCGTGAAGCTTCTGACATCAACGACGATTTCAAGATCAAGTTCACTGAATGTTTTGTAGACTTCAACAGCTTCTTGTTTAGCAGCGTCACGAACAGCCTGTTCTGCGGCTCTTTGCTCCTGAGCAGCCTTACTACGCCATTTGGCACTGTGGATACGTTTCATTGCAGGGCGATTTGTTTCAGCGGCCTTGGCAAGCCATAACGCTTTTTCTTCATTATCTAAAGCTACCGCCGCTTTTTCTAATGCCTCTTCATGCTGGGCCTGAAGAGAACGATGGTCAATACGTTCTGACGAACCAGCGGCAGCAAGGTAGCTGTTAGCCATAGCTGACCATGATTCACGCCATAAAACAGACATTTTTCTGTCGTTCCAGCTTCTTTCTTTTTTACCAAAACCTTCCGGGCCTATGGTTTTTAAGGTCAACATAACGTGAGCATGAGGGTTATCACTATCAAGATCATGGAAAGCGATGTCAGCAATCATTCCTTTATCAACGAAATTTTTCTGACAATACTCAAGGACAAGTTTTTTCTTTTCATCATTATTTAACTCGGTAGGAATGGAAACATCGAAATAACGGGCTGTTTGACCATTGTTCTGGCGCTCGACTTTTTCCACTTCATTCCACAATGCTGTAGAATCTTTTACGATGTGTTCTGGTGCGTTAGCTGGAGCTAATATGAAGTGCCCATATAAATCAGTACGGCGACTGTAATCATACGTATCACCTGTTCTTTCATCTGTTATGCGTGTACGAGCATGATAGGCAGCCTTCGCAACGGAAGACCTGCCTTCTGAACGTTTCACAATTTTAAAATCAAGATGAAAAATAGCCATACAATAAAAACAACCTCAATATAAATTTAAATATCAAACCAAAATATAAATCTCAAATGCGACTATGCTGGTTTTAGTTTTTCGTAAGAAAAACTCTGGTGTTGACGTTGACCTTGTTTCCGAAGGAAACGGTGTTAGCCTGCGGCAGGCAACCGTCG
>NZ_JAGRQY010000331.1:0-839 GCF_018223905.1 Klebsiella sp. 28 | reverse complement strand
AAAAGAAACAATTTATCTATATCTTGTTCAGATTTCTAATATGGTTGTTCCTCTTTTGGTTATTCCATATTTAACTTCTGTTTTTGGTGTTGAGTATTATGGTAAGTTAAGTTATGCTCAAGTCGTCTCACTAATTGCCCTTTTTTTTGTTGATTTCGGTTTTAATTATTCAGCCGCTAAAGAAATTGGTTCTAATAGAGAATCAGCAGCTGCAGTCAATAAAATATACACTAATGTACAGTGCATCAAAACAGCCATTTATTTTCTTGTTATTTCTGTTGTTTTCTCTTTAACACTTTTTCTTAAACAAAGCGAAATAGACAATGATTTATTATTGATTGGTGCACTGTCTGCTATTAGTTCTATTGTTTCACCTGTTTGGTTGTTTCAAGGGATAGGTAAGTTATCATTAGTAGCCATACCTAATTTAATAGTTAGGTTATTATCCTTGGTCTTTATTTTCACCTTTGTACATGATCGTTCTGATATAATAATGGCAGCTATCATTCAATTATGCTCTCCGTTTTTTGCGGGGCTTTTTGTTATCGTTATTGTTTGGAGAAATAATATTGCTAAATTCGATAGAACTCTATTTTCCTATTCATTTTCTAAGACACTAGTGTCTGAAAGTTTTCATAATTTCTCAGCATCCTTTTTGACGTTAGGATTCACATATTTCAACCCTCTGTTGATAAAATATTTTTTAGGTGATTTTGCTTTAGGACTTTATAGTTTGGCTGATAAACTTGTGACTATCTTAAGACAATTATATACTCCTATAGTCCAAGCGAATTTTAGTCAAGTCTGCGCTTTATATAAAAAAGACATGATCTTGGAAG
>NZ_JAGRQY010000330.1:0-2411 GCF_018223905.1 Klebsiella sp. 28 | reverse complement strand
CGGGGTAAAAACAGGGTCACAATGATGAAGATGAGGCCGAGAAACAGCTGCCAGTACTCTGGCATCGCCACGGTGAAAATGCTTTTCGCACCGTTGACCAATCCGGCGCCAAGCACCTGGCCAATCAGGGTGCCGCGCCCGCCGAGCGCCACCCAGATGGCGGCCTCGATGGAGTTGGTCGGCGACATTTCGCTGGGGTTGATGATCCCGACCTGCGGGACATATAACGCCCCCGCCAGACCGCAGAGCACCGCCGACAGCGTCCACACCAGCAGCTTGAAGCCGCGCGGGTCGTACCCGCAGAACATCAGCCGGTTTTCGGCGTCACGTACCGCGGTGAGGATCCGGCCAAACTTACTCTGCGCCAGCGCCGCGCCCAGCCACAGCGCCAGCAACAGCAGCAAAACCGTGGCCATAAACAGGCTGGCGCGGGTGCCGGTGGCGGTGACCGGAAAACCCAGCAGCGTGGTAAAACCGGTGAAGCCGTTATTCCCGCCAAACCCGGTCTCGTTGCGAAAGAACAGCAGCATACCGGCATAGGTCAGGGCCTGGGTCATGATCGAGAAATAGACCCCTTTGATCTTCGAGCGAAAGGCAAACCAGCCGAAAACCAGGGCCAGCAGACCGGGAACCAGCACCACCAGCGCCATCGCCCAGGCGAAATGCTGCGTGCCCCACCAGAACCAGGGCAGCTCGCTCCAGGAGAGAAAAGACATAAACGCCGGCAGACCGTCGCCCGCCGCCTGGCGCATCAGGTACATCCCCATGGCGTACCCGCCGAGGGCAAAGAAGATCCCGTGCCCCAGCGACAGCATGCCCGCATAGCCCCAGACCAGATCCAGCGCCACCGCCACAATGGCGTAGCAGAGGATTTTGCCGCTCAGCGTCAGCAGCCAGCTCGGCACCGCCAGCGGATGGGAGGCCGGCAGCAGCGCCAGGAATGGCATACTCAGCAGCCCCAACACCAGCAGGATCCCCAGCCAGCGCAGAGGCCGCGGCGCGCGCTGCGCCAGCGTTAAGGTGATTAGTTGGCTCATTAGTCAATAACCCTCCCTTTCAGCGCGAACAGACCCTGCGGGCGTTTCTGAATAAACAGAATAATCATCACCAGGATCAGGATCTTGCCCAGCACCGCGCCCATTTGCGGTTCGAGAATTTTGTTGAAAATGCCCAGCCCAAAGGCCGCCGCCACGCTGCCGGCCAGCTGGCCGACGCCGCCCAGCACCACCACCAGAAACGAGTCGATGATGTATCCCTGACCCAGTTCAGGCCCGACGTTGCCAAGCTGCGACAGCGCCACGCCGCCCAGCCCGGCAATACCGGAGCCGAGGCCAAAGGCCAGCATATCCACCCGCCCGGTAGGTACGCCGCAGCAGGCGGCCATCGCCCGGTTCTGCGTCACGGCGCGGACGTTCATCCCCAGACGGGTGCGGTTCAGGATGAGCCAGGTAAAGCACAGCACCAGCAGGACGAACGCCAGCACCGCCAGCCGGTTCCACGGCAGGATCAGGTTCGGCAGGACCTGCACGCCGCCGGAGAGCCAGGCCGGGTTTGCCACCTCCACGTTCTGCGCGCCAAACAGCATCCTCACCAGCTGGATTAGCATCAGGCTGATCCCCCAGGTGGCGAGCAGCGTTTCCAGCGGCCGACCATACAGATGACGAATAATGGTGCGCTCCAGCGCCATGCCGATCCCGGCGGTCACCAGAAACGCCACCGGCAGCGCGACCAGCGGATAAAAGGCCAGCCATTGCGGCGCGAGCTGCGCCAGCGCCTGCTGTACCAGCCAGCAGCTGTAGGCGCCGATCATTAACATCTCGCCGTGGGCCATGTTAATCACCCCCAGCAGGCCGTAGGTGATCGCCAGCCCCAGCGCGGCCAGCAACAGCACCGATCCCAGCGACAGTCCCATAAAGGCCTGGCCCAGCAGATCGCCGAGCAGCAGACGATGTTTGATCTTTTGCAGGCTATCGCTGGCCGCCTCGCGCACCGCCGCATCCGGCTCATGCTGGGCATCGGTAAAGGGGATCAGCAGCGCCTGGGTTTCCGGGTCCGCGGAATGGCCGAGCAGCGTCACGGCGGCCAGCCGCGCGCTGGCCTCAGGCTGAGCGAGCTGCAGGCGCGCCAGCGCCACCTCCAGCAGACCCCGCACAGTATCATCGGTTTCCGCCTGCAGCCGCTGTTGCAGCAGCGCGGCCATGGCCGGGGTCGCTTCCCGCTGTAGCGTTCGTGCGGCGGAAGCTCGCTCTGTGACGTTGTCACTTAAAATAAGGTGGCTGGCCAGCGCGCCGGCAGCCAGATTGCGCAGCCTGTTGGTCAGACGGACCGGTCGGGTTTCGCCCTGCGGCGCGGCGACAGCGCCCAATGGCTGTAATCCGCCCTGTCGGGTGCGGAAAGCATGTTTTCCGTCG
>NZ_JAGRQY010000329.1:0-1996 GCF_018223905.1 Klebsiella sp. 28 | reverse complement strand
GGTCACGTCATTCACCTGCGCCTGCAGGCGCAGGTCGCCCAGCCACAGCCGACGGTCGCGTTTCGGCCCATCTTCAAACACCTCCTGCATGCAGTTTTTCAGGGTACGAACGGCAACGTCATCAATGGCTTTCAACTGCGGATCGGCGATGACCGCCGGGTGCGGGCTGCCGGCAGAGGTGACGGTTTCCAGAGCGATCTCATCGAACTGCAGACGAAACTTGCGCGACAGCGCTTTGACCTCCACCTTCAGGTAGCGCAGGCAATAGCGACGTGGCAGAGCGACCCGGGCGGGCAGGACGTCAAGCCACAGATCCTGCTGCTGCAACCAGCTGCTGCTCAGCCATCCCTGGTATTCGCTGAACGGCTCACAGACTTCGCTCAGCGTCTCGCCGAAGGTGAAGTGCAGATGGGCCGGGGCATCGGGCGGGCTGCCGACGCTGCGGCAGCTGAACTGCAGGTAGCCAACAAAATGGCTGCCAAAATCAATAATGATGCTGTCGCCGACGTTGAGCGGTTGCTGATAAAACTGCTCCGGCGTACAGACGGTATTCCCCCGCCAGCCGTTCAGCGCTCCTGGTTCAGCGACGGCCTCGACGATGGCCTGCGGCGTCTGGCGCAGGCGTTGCAGCGTGGGCGTCAGGTCGGCCGCACGCTGTAAAAAGCGCGGATGACGGATCATCGCCACGCTGGAATTGTATTGAATTGCTTGTGACATACTGCGTCCTCTCCGTTAGGTTAGGCGCAGCATAGGCCGTCGTCCGGCGCGGCTACCACTCTGGCAATGCCAAACCGTCAGTGAAAATGGCAGGAATAATGAGGTGGGGGCGCTGGCGATCACAAATCCGCACATCGGGCGCGTGCCGAGGGCCGGAATAGATTATCGTGCCCCTGCGCCATAGGTTGTTCAGGATTTGCTGTGATGATGACACTGACCGTTGAGTATTATTTCACCCATCCCCAGGATAAGCTCGGCATGTACGCCAGTGACCCTGAGGATAATAGCCAGGAGCATGGCCATGAATTTGCAGAACTGGTGATCGTCGAGGAGGGGCATGGGTTACACGTTATTAATGGTCGCCCGCTGTATATCCAACAGGGAGACGTATTTTACGTCCAGCCTGGCGATGTGCATTATTATGATGAGCTGGGGACGCTGAAGCTGATTAATGTCTTAATTAATCCGGCGGTGGCCTTTGGCTATTTACAGCAGATGGAGGGATTGCTGCAGCAATTATCCGCGCAGCGCGCCGCCTGCTATGGCTGGCTGGCGCCGGAGACTCGCAGCTATTGCCGGGAACTGGTGGAAAAGATATTTTCCCCGGCGCTGAGGGCGGCGGATAATACCCCGCTACGGGAGTCTCTCTTTTTCCAGCTGGTGACCACCATTCTCACAGCCGAGTCGGAAGCCGAATATAGCAGCACTCGCTATAAACTGCATAAATTACTCACCTGGCTTCAGGAGCACTGTTTCGAAGAACATAACTGGCAGCAGCTGGCGGAGCAATTTCATCTCACCACCCGCACCGCGTTTCGCCATATTAAAGAGGCCACCGGATTAACCCCGGATAATTATCTGAAACGTCTGCGGCTGGTCTCCGCGCGGGTCAAATTACGCGAAACGGAGATGACCATTACCGAAGTGGCTTATCTGTGCGGCTTCGCCAACAGCAACCACTTTACCACCCTGTATAAAAAAGTATTTGGCCTGACCCCCAGCGCCGATCGCCGCCGCCCGCCGGGTTAAAAGGGGGCCGCAGGCCGGGCAGGGGAAAAACCGGCCGCCCGCGGCAAGTCACGCTTATTCGTCGAGGGAGTTTGCCCGCACATGACGGCCGCTGGCGACAAAATTGCCGGTGCCAAGATGATGCAGGGTATTGAGCTTATCGTCGTCGAATTGCCAGCGTCCGGTGACGAACGCGCGCTCATCGGCGGCGGCAGAGACCACCTCTCCGAACAGGGTGTCGTACTGGGTCTGGGCCGCCGTCGCCGATGAG
>NZ_JAGRQY010000033.1:0-38481 GCF_018223905.1 Klebsiella sp. 28 | reverse complement strand
CATCTGCGATATGCCGATCGGCATTGAAGGGCGGATGGCGCAGATTGTCGGCCTCAAAGACCGTAAACAGATGCGCGTGCGCTACTACGGCCTCAACCACTTCGGCTGGTGGACGTCGATTGAGGACCTCGACGGCAATGATTTGATGCCGAAACTGCGCGAATATGTGGCGAAATACGGCTATGTGCCGCCCTCGAACGATCCGCACACCGAGGCCAGCTGGAACGACACCTTTGCCAAAGCGAAAGATGTGCAGGCGCTGGATCCGCAGACCATGCCGAATACCTACCTGAAATATTATCTGTTCCCGGACTATGTGGTAGCCCACTCCAACCCGGAACGCACCCGCGCCAATGAGGTGATGGATCATCGGGAGAAAAACGTCTTCAGCGCCTGCCGGGCGATCATCGCCGCCGGGAAATCCACCGCCGGCGATCTGGAGATTGACGAGCATGCCTCCTATATCGTCGATCTGGCGACGGCTATCGCCTTTAACACGCAGGAAAGGATGCTGCTGATTGTGCCGAACAATGGCGCGATCCATAACTTTGACGCCGACGCGATGGTGGAGATCCCTTGTCTGGTAGGCCACAACGGACCGGAGCCGCTGACGGTCGGCGACATCCCGCATTTCCAGAAAGGGCTGATGAGCCAGCAGGTGGCAGTGGAAAAACTGGTGGTCGATGCCTGGGAACAGCGCTCGTACCACAAGCTGTGGCAGGCGATTACCCTGTCGAAAACCGTGCCGAGCGCCTCGGTGGCGAAAGCGATCCTCGACGACCTCATTGCCGCCAACAAAGATTACTGGCCTGAGCTGCATTAATCCCCGTTGTAATACCGGCGCCCTGCGGGGCGCCGGTTCTTCTCCCCGGTTCCTGATTTACGCTATGCTGAAGCCTGCAGCGCGATGAACAAGGAACTGTAATGAAAATCTCCCGCCTCGGCGAAGCGCCGGATTACCGCTTTTCGCTGGCTAACGAACGCACCTTTCTGGCATGGATCCGCACGGCGCTCGGTTTTCTCGCCGCCGGCGTCGGCCTTGACCAGTTAGCGCCGGACTTTGCCACGCCGCTGATCCGTGAAATTCTCGCCCTGCTGCTGTGTCTCTTTGCCGGCGGCATGGCCATCTATGGCTATCTGCGCTGGCTGAATAACGAGAAGGCGATGCGCCTCAAGCAGGACCTTCCCTATACCCGCACGCTGCTGGTGATTAGCATTCTGCTGCTGGCGGTGGTGGCCGCGGTGATGCTGCTGGTGGTGTATGGCGGATAAACGCCGGGCGCGGCGGGAAAGCGATCCCGGTCTTCAGCCAGAGCGCACCTCGCTGGCCTGGTTTCGCACCCTGTTGGGCTACGGCGCGCTGATGGCGCTGGCGATTAAGCACAGCTGGCACCGCGCCGGCCTGCCGTTCTGGCTGTCGATCGGCGTACTGGCGATTGTGGCGGTGATCCTCTGGGGCTATACCCCGCCGTCGTCATCTGATGGACGTCGACGATAGCGATTTTTTACAGCCGCGGGCGGTTCGTGACAAATTTTTGATCGCACTCGCAGTACTTTCTCTGGCATTCCTGTTTGCTGTTACTCACCTTCAACCGATCGTTTTATTCATTAGGGATATGTCATGACAGGATGTCCGGCGAATTTGCCTCTCACTCATGCCCCCGGCCAGCAACATGACACTCCCTTTCAGGCTGTCGTGGTGGAGGCGCATCATTGCCATCAACCGCAGGCGTTCTATGCGCAGCTTCGTCAACAGGGGCTCACCGCTATCCATTTTATTCCGCAGCTGGCGGCCGGCGACGCCGCGCTTTGGGGAGAGTTTCTCTGCGCAGTCTTTCACCGCTGGGTGCGGGAAGATATTGGGCGCATCAATATTTTACTGTTTAGCGAGACGCTGAGCGCCTGGTGCGGGGAGACGCTGACCCAGCCAGGCGCGCCGGCGGCCAACAGCGCCTGCTACGGCTGCCCGTGGCTGCGCCTGTGCCGCTGTGGCGAACAGGAAGACCCGCTGTGCGCGGGTTACCGGCAGTTCTACGATTTTAGCGGGCCCTATATGCGAGTGATGCGGGACCTGCGGCGACAGCAGCGGCCGCCAGAGGCGCTGATGCCGCTGCTGCGCTAAAGATTAGCGCCCCTTCGCCAGGTACTGCGCCATCTCCTCCTCCGGCACCATGCCGCCGCCGGTGGCCCACACCAGGTGGGTGGCCTGCTGCAGCTGTTGCTCACTCAGCCCCTGCAGCTGATGGTACGCCTGGCTGGCGCAGACGCGCTGCGCTCCGGCCATCCCGGCCAGCGCGGAGGGTTCAAGGCGGATATTTTCCGCTGCCGCCAGCCAGCCCAGCATGTCATACATCGTCTGGTCGTCAAGGGTATAGAACCCGTCGAGCAGGCGCTCCATTGCCCGGCCAACGAACCCGGACGCCCTGCCGACCGCCAGACCGTCGGCCGCGGTCAGGTTATCAATGCCTAAATCCTGCACCGCTATCTGGTCGTGGAGCCCGGTATAGACGCCGAGCAGCATGCATGGCGAATGGGTCGGTTCGGCGAACAGGCAGTGAACGTGGTCGCCGAAGGCCAGTTTCAGGCCAAATGCCACGCCGCCGGGGCCGCCGCCGACGCCGCACGGCAGATAGACGAACAGCGGATGATCGGCATCGACCACGCGTCCTGCTTGCGCGAACTGCGCTTTCAGGCGCTCGCCGGCTACGGCATAGCCGAGGAACAGCGTGCGCGAGTTTTCATCATCGATAAAAAAGCAGTTCGGGTCGGATTCCGCTGCCTTGCGCCCCTGTTCGACCGCCACGCCATAGTCCTCTTCATACTCAACCACCGTTACGCCGTGGCTGCGCAGTTTGGCTTTTTTCCACGCCCTGGCATCGGCGGACATATGCACCGTGACTTTAAAACCAATGCGCGCGCTCATGATGCCGATCGACATCCCAAGGTTGCCGGTGGAGCCGACGGCGATGCTGAACTGGCTAAAGAACTGTTTAAACTCCGGCGTCAGCAATTTGCGATAATCGTCTGCGGTCGTCAGCAGCCCGGCTTCCAGCGCCAGCTTTTCCGCATGGGTCAGCACTTCATAAATCCCACCGCGCGCTTTGATTGAGCCGGAGATTGGCAGATGGCTGTCTTTTTTCAGCAGCAGTTCGCCGCTAATTGGCTGGCCGAATTTTTGCTCAAGGCTGCGTTTCATTGCCGGAATGGCAACCACTTCTGATTCGATAATCCCGCCGCTCGCGGCGGTTTCCGGGAAGGCTGCCGCCAGATAGGGCGCGAAGCGCTGAAGGCGGGCATGGGCGTCTTGCACATCGTCGGCGGTCAGACCGACGTAAGGCAACCCCTCCGCCAGGGTGGTGGTTGCCGGGTTAAACCAGGTGGTTTCTTTCAGGGCGATCAGATCCTGCACAAGCGGGAAGGTCGCGGTTAAGGTGGTCAGGTCAGCGTGTTTCATCATACGTCTCTTTGCGCTCAGATAATGAAAGAAAGCAGGAAGGTGGCGGCCAGTGCAAGTAGCGACGCGATAAATGTCGCTGTCGTGTAGTACTTAAACGTTTCACTGAGGCTGGCGCCGCAGTACTGTTTTACCAGCCAGAACAGGGAATCGGTGACGATCGTGCAGCCAATGGCGCCGGAACCGATGGCAATGGCGATGATCTCCGGGCTTACGCCGGGATAAAGCGGCAGCATCGGGGCAACGATGGCGGTAGCGCCCATCATCGCCACGGTGGCGGAGCCAACGGCGGCGTGCAGGATAAGCGCCACCAGCCAGGCCAGCAAAATCGGGTGCATATCAAGGTTCGACAGGATCACCGCGAGGCTATCGGCCAGGCCGCTGGATTTCAAAATCGCGTTGAATGCGCCGCCGGCGCCGATAATCAGCAGGATGTTGGCGATGGAACCAAAGCCGTTTTCGGTATGAGTCAGCAGAACGCCCATCCCCATTTGCCGACGGATGCCGAGCATGTAATAGGCGACAAAGACGGCGATAAACATCGCGGTGATGGGGTTGCCGATAAATTCCAGCACTGTATACAGCGTGCCGCCTTTCGCCATATTCAGTTCAGCGACGGTTTTCACCAGCATCAGGCCAATCGGTAACAGCACGGTAAACAGCGTAGCGCCGAGCGACGGCAGCGTCGATTCTTCGCGAACGTCGAGGTTGGAAAACTCGGCTGGCACTGGTTTAAACGGCAGGCGGTTGCCGAGCAGCCTGAGGAACAGCGGGCCGCCGACCAGGGAGGCGATCAGACCGACCAGCAGGCCATAGACGATAACCGTCCCGATGTCAGCCCCCAGTTTATTCGCCACGAACAGCGCGGCCGGATGCGGCGGTACCACGCAGTGCACCGCCATCAGCGCGGTACACAGCGGAATAGCCAGCTTCAGCAGCGAAGTATTGGTTTTTTTGGCGATGGAGAATGCCAGCGGGATCAGCAGCACCACCCCGACTTCGACAAACAGGGTAATGCCGCAGATCAGGCCGACCAGCACCATAATCACGTCCGCCGACAGCCAGCGGCAGCGCTGGAGCGTCAGGCCGATGCGCTCCGCCGCGCCGGAGACCTCCATCATCTTGCCGAGAATGGTGCCGAGACCGATCACCGCCGCCAGGAAGCCCAGCGTACCGCCGATCCCGCTCTCAATGGCGTTGACCATCTCCAGCGGGCCCATCCCCATCATCGCCCCGACGAAAAAGCTCGCCAGCAGCAGCGCCAGAAACGGATGAAACTTCAGTTTGACGATGGTTAATACAATTAACACGATGCTAATCAGCAATGTGCTCACAACCCAAATTTGCGATTCCATACCCCACCTCGCCGTAAGTAACGTGTGGTTATTGAACAGAAACTCGGCATGGGCTGACAAACGATATAAATGACCTTTCAGATGAGCCAAATTGAATCAAAAAGGTGATTTAGCTCTAAAAGTGACCTCTAAATATGCTATGGGTCAAATTACCTCATCCTTTAGCGGAAGTTCCGGCGTTATTTTTTTATCATCCAGACTCCCTTTTATCGCCAGGAGCGCAGAATGGATGTGCTAAAAACCTTAGGTACCCGGTTGCTGAACGGCTGGCAGCTCTCCAGGCTGTCGACGTTTGAGGTGGCGGCGCGGCACGAGTCGTTCGCCCTTGCCGCCGACGAGCTGGCGCTCACCCCAAGCGCCGTCAGTCACCGGATTAATCAGCTGGAAGAGGAGCTGGGGATCCAGCTCTTTGTCCGCTCGCACCGCAAAGTGGAGCTGACGCGTGAAGGGAAGCGCGTTTACTGGGCGCTGAAGGCGTCGCTGGATGGTCTCAATCAGGAGATTCTGGACATCAAAAACCAGGAGCTCTCCGGCAGTCTGACGGTCTACTCGCGGCCCTCTATCGCCCAGTGCTGGCTGGTGCCGGCGCTGGGGGATTTCAGTCGCCGCTACCCGGCCATCTCGCTGACCGTGCTGACCGGCAACGATAATGTCAACCTGCAGCGGGCGGGTATCGATCTGGCAATCTATTTTGATGACGCGCCGTCGTCGCAGCTAAGCCACCATTTTGTGATGGATGAGGCGATCGTGCCGGTATGTACGCCGTATTACGCCCGCCAGCTGCAGTTAACGTCAAATCCTGCCAGTCTGCGCCACTGTACGCTGCTTCACGATCGCCAGGCATGGAGCAATGATTCCGGCACCGATGAATGGTTCAGTTGGGCACAGCAATTTGGGATTGAACTGCCGCAATCGTCGGGCATTGGCTTCGATCGTTCTGATTTAGCGGTGATTGCGGCGATGAATCATGTCGGGGTAGCGATGGGGCGTAAACGGCTGGTGCAGAAGCGGTTAGAGAGCGGCGAGCTTATCGCGCCGTTCGGCGATATGACGCTGAAATGCCATCAGCATTATTACGTGACCACCCTGCCGGGCCGCCAGTGGCCGAAAATCGACGCCTTTATCGAGTGGCTGCATAGCCTGACCTGAAAAAGAGCCGGGCTATCCCTCGGAGTTGTTGGGCAGGCCGGGTAAGGCGTGAGCCGCCACCCGGCAAAATGACGGCACTGCGCATGCGCGGGCCGGCAGACGACCAGTCCGGTAGCCCGGATAAGGCGTCAGCCGCCATCCGGGGAACGGCCGCCGCGCTTATACCGGCTGCTGATGGTGGGTAAAGCGCGAGGCCAGCGGCAGCCAGCACAGCAGAATCAACAGGCCCATCAGCATCATCAGCAGGCCGAGGCTGCCCTGACCGGTTTGCGGCATCATCGCCGACAGCCAGGCCAGCACGCCGGAGCCGATATTCTGCAAGCCGCCCACCAGCGCCCCGGCGGTTCCGGCGAGGAACGGGAACGGCTCCATCGCGCCGCTGGTGGCCAGCGGGAACAACATCCCGGCGCCGAAGAAGAACAGCGCCGCAGGCACCAGCAGGGTCCAGACGGTCATGATGCCCAGCAGCCCTGGGATCCACATCATCAGACCTGCCAGCAGGCAGCAGATCACCGACTGCCACATCAGGGTCGGGAAACGCTTGTTCGGCCGGCCGGCAAACCACGCCCCGAAGAACGCCGCCGGGATCGGCAGAATAAACAGAATACTCACCGCCATGCTGCTCAGGCCGAGCACCGCGCCCATCAGCACCCCGGAGCAGGCTTCGAATACCGCAATCCCCGCCAGGCCGCCGATCAGCATCAGCAGATAGCAGTTAAAGGCGCCGGTGCCGAACAGCGTTTTGTAGCTGGCCAGAAGTTTGGTGCGCGGCGCCCCTTCCGGGCGCGTTTCCGGCATCCACTTCGCCATGCTGAAGGTCACCCCGGCGCACAGGACCAGCAGGAAAGCGTAGCAGGCGCGCCAGCTCCACAGGGTGTCGAGGATGCCGCCGAGCAGCGGGGCAATCAGCGGGCTGACCAGAATACCCATATTTAACAGGCTATTGGCATGACGCAGCTGAGCGCCTTCGTACAGGTCGCGGGGCAGGGTACGCGCCATCACGCCGCCGACCCCGGTGCCCATCCCCTGCATGGCGCTGGCGGCGATCAGCACTGGCAGGCTATGGGTGGTAATAGCTACCAGCGTCGCCAGCATAAAAATCGACATCCCGACGAGGATCACCGGTCGGCGACCGACGCGGTCAGAGAGCGGGCCGTAGAACAGCTGTGAAATACCGTAGGTCAGCAGATAGGCCGCCATCACGCTTTGTACCGCCCCTTCGCGGACGTTCAGCGCGACCGCCATGTCGGCGATGGCCGGAATATAAATGGTCTGCGCCATCTGGCCGACGGCCACCAGCAGTACCAGCATCAACAACAAATTGAAGTTCTTATGCCGTTTCATGTCGATGAATACTTTGTGAGTAAAGAGAAATGAAGAATATGTGACTGGCACATCCCGTAAACGATGGAGGAATCTACCATATTAAAATGACAGAACAACTGCAAAGTGCCGATTGTTGAGGGAATTCCAGGCAGATTATGTAAACAGGAACGGCAACTAATGTTGCCATCTCAGGCTACGCCAGGCGAAGGAGGATCGCCCCGGCGGCAATCCCGCAGGCGGCCACGATGCGCAGCGGCATCAGTTGCTCTTTCAGGACGATAAAGGCGATCAGCGCGCCGAAGAGAATGGAGGTTTCACGCAGCGCGGCGACCACCGCCAGCGGGGCCTGGGTCATCGCCCATAGCGCCAGGCCGTAGGAGCCCATGGTGCCGATCCCGCCGAGGATGCCTTTTTTCCAGTGCTGACGTAAATAACGACTGGCCTCACGCCGTCGCGCCACCATCGCCCAGCACAGCAGGCAGAAGCCGTTCATAAAAAAGGTCCACAGGGTGTAGCCCAGCGCCGAGCCCGCCAGCCGGACGCCGGTGCCGTCCACCAGCGTATAACCGGCGATAAAGCAGGCGTTGATCAGCGCCAGCACGATGCCTTTGCGCGAGCTGGCGCGGCCGTTAAAGGCCATCGCCAGAATCGCCAGGCAGATGACGCCGATACCCAGCCAGGCCAGCGGCGACAGACGATCGCCGAGGAACAGCACGCTTATCGCCGCCACCAGCAGCGGCGCAGTGCCGCGCATCAGCGGATAGGTCTGGCTCATATCCGATACCTGGTAGGTCTTCGCCACCAGCACCGTATACACCACCTGTAACGCGCACGACGCCAGCAGATAGGGGGCGCTGACCAGCGCGGGCTGCGGGGCAAAGGGGAGCATCACCAGGGCGATCAGCGCGGCCGAGCCGCTGACGCCGATCGCCGCGTACATTTTATCGCCGCTGGCTTTGACGATAGCGTTCCAGCTGGCGTGCAGCAGGGCGGCGAACAGCAAAATGCAGAATACGGAGAGGGTCATCGCAGACAGGTTCAACAGTGAAGGTCACCGGAATGTAACACGCGCCCGCGCTGCCTGCCAGCGGGGGGTTAAAGCGAACAAAACAGGCGATGCGTCACCCGCGGTTCATCGTACACCGGGCGAAAACCAAGCCTTTCATAAAAGGGCCAGGCCTGCGCCGGGGCATGGGTGTTGAGAAAGTCGAACCAGGCGCTGGAGTGGGTGATAACCGAGACCAGCAGCTGCTGGCCGATGCCCCGGCGACGATAGCGTTCGCTGATGTAGAGGTGGCGAATGCGCCCGGCCCGCGGCTGCGGACTGAAGGGATCGCTATTGATGCCGCATACCCCTACCAGCTGGTGGTTGACGAAGGCGCCCAGCAGCGTTTCGCCCGGCGCGTTAAAGCGGTTTTTGCCGCTCTGCCAGTTTTCCGCCAGGCGGCGCAGCATATTGAAATGCTGTTCAAGGCTTTCAATTCGTAGCGCCGCGAACCCCGGGGCATCCGGCGTCGTGGCAGCAATTAACAGGGGTGGCATAGCTTCCTCCATCAAGTCATCCCGGGACGCCCGGCGGGCGCCTGCAGGGGGGCGGTTTCCCGCCCCCCTCAGGTGCGACTTGAACCTGAATCAGCGGAACTGTTTCAGGACTGCATCAAGTAGTTGCAACACAGCAACCATGAGTTTCAGGATCAAAATAATAATATCCATTCCGCCCATACGCGCGTCTCCTGTGGTTAAGGAGCACAATAAGCTGACGTACCTTTCCGCTGCCCGTTGCCAGCTTATCCCTGCCTGTCGCCGGCGGCGTCTGCCCTGGCCGATAGTTCGTCCTTTCCATGAACGGCTTCCCGGCCCGCCGCCTGCAACGACAGGGGTGCGCAGCGCTGAGCCACGCGTTGCCGCGCGGGCCAGTGACTGCACGTTGTTGACGTAACACAGTGTGCTCTCTCGGGGTTAAGGCACTGACGGCACCACCCGTTTCAGCCAGGACTTCGTTGCGCCGGTCAAACTTGCGGCCCCCGAATGGCACAAAGTGAACACACCCAGTATAGATAAATACTGTATGGATGAACAGTATTTTTTGGACAAATCCGCCCCTCTCATCCATACTCTATGACAGAGAAAAACCGACCTTAAATTGCGCGAACTGCAGCGATCGCGTATACTTTTGGCGTTGACGTAATACAGTGTGCTTGCGGCTACCACCTGTAACCATGCTGATAAAAACCTCGCTCCGGCGGGGTTTTTTGTTTTCTGCCCTTTTGCGCCGAACTGTGATCTTTCGCGCAAATTTTCGTGGATGAAAATAAATCCATTGTGAAAACGTAAAACCTGTGTTTGTATAAATTCAGCTTATTATTCGACACAACAGGTCCCTAATGAACGCAACCCTGATCGCTTCGACCCTACTAAAAACCGCGCCAGCCGCGGTGGTCGTCGTGTCTGTGGTGGTCGTCGTCGGCAATGCGCCGTAGGGTCCGGAACAACACGAATTCCAAACCCCGCCGGCGCAAACCGAGCGGGGTTTTTTGTTGGCGAGCCCCCCGGTAAAGTCGGCCCAGAAGAAAAGGACTGGAGCATGGCAAGTTCGGGCACCACATCAAACACAATGCGCTTTACCGGCGCGCAGCTGGTTGTTCATTTACTGGAGCGCCAGGGTATCACTATGGTCAGCGGCATTCCGGGCGGCTCCATCCTGCCTATCTACGATGCCTTAAGCCAGAGCACGCAGATTCGCCACATCCTGGCGCGCCACGAGCAGGGCGCGGGCTTTATCGCCCAGGGGATGGCGCGTACCGAAGGCAAGCCGGCGGTCTGTATGGCCTGCAGCGGCCCGGGGGCGACGAACCTGGTGACGGCGATCGCCGATGCCCGCCTGGATTCGATTCCGCTGGTCTGCATCACCGGCCAGGTACCGGCCTCGATGATCGGTACCGACGCCTTCCAGGAAGTGGACACCTACGGCATCTCTATCCCCATCACCAAACATAACTATCTGGTGCGCGACATTGCCGAGCTGCCGCAGGTGATCAGCGACGCCTTCCGTATTGCCCAGTCCGGGCGTCCCGGGCCGGTGTGGATAGACATTCCTAAGGACGTACAGTCGGCGACCATTGAGCTGGAAGCGCTGCCTGAGCCTGGCGAGCGCGCCCCGGCACCGGCATTCGCGCCTGAAAGCGTGCGTGAAGCGGCGGCAATGATCAACGCGGCGAAACGCCCGGTACTGTATCTGGGCGGCGGGGTGATTAACGCGCCGCAGGCGATCCGTGAGCTGGCGGAAAAAGCCAACCTGCCGACCACCATGACCTTAATGGCGCTGGGCATGCTGCCGAAGGCGCACCCGCTGTCGCTGGGGATGCTGGGGATGCACGGCGCGCGCAGCACCAACTTCATTCTGCAGGAGGCGGATTTACTGATTGTTTTAGGCGCCCGTTTTGATGACCGGGCGATTGGCAAGACCGAGCAGTTCTGCCCGAACGCGAAGATTATCCACGTCGATATCGACCGCGCCGAACTGGGCAAAATCAAGCAACCGCACGTGGCGATTCAGGGCGATGTGGCGGAAGTCTTAGCCCAGCTGAACCCGCAGATTGAGGCGCAGCCGCGCGAGGAATGGCGCCAGCTGGTGGCCGACTTGCAGCGCGAATTCCCCTGCGCCATCCCGCAGGAAAGCGACCCGCTCTCCCATTACGGCCTGATTAACGCCGTGGCCGCCTGCGTGGATGATGAAGCGATCATCACTACCGACGTTGGCCAGCACCAGATGTGGACGGCGCAGGCCTACCCGCTCAATCGTCCGCGCCAGTGGCTGACCTCCGGCGGCCTCGGCACCATGGGCTTCGGCCTGCCGGCAGCCATCGGCGCGGCGCTGGCGAATCCGCAGCGCAAGGTTATCTGCTTCTCCGGCGACGGCAGCCTGATGATGAATATTCAGGAGATGGCCACCGCCGCCGAAAATCAGCTGGATGTAAAAATTATCCTGCTGAACAACGAAGCGCTGGGGCTGGTGCATCAGCAGCAGAGCCTGTTCTATCAGCAGGGCGTTTTTGCCGCCACCTATCCGGGGATGATTAACTTTATGCAGATTGCCGCCGGTTTTGGCCTGCAAACCTGTGATTTAAATAATGAAGTCGATCCGCAGGCGGCGCTGCAGGCGATCATCGACCGTCCGGGGCCGGCGCTGATCCACGTGCGCATCGACGCACAGCAGAAAGTGTATCCGATGGTACCGCCGGGTGCGGCCAATACTGAAATGGTGGGGGAATAAGCCATGCAAAAACAATGTGATAACGTCATTCTGGAACTCACCGTCCGCAACCATCCCGGCGTCATGACCCACGTGTGCGGGCTTTTTGCCCGTCGCGCGTTTAACGTCGAAGGCATTCTCTGTCTGCCAATTCAGGGCAGCGAACACAGCCGCATCTGGCTGCTGGTAAATGATGACCAGCGACTGGGGCAGATGATTAGCCAGATTGAAAAGCTGGAAGATGTCACCAAAGTGGCGCGTAACCAGTCCGATCCCACCATGTTTAACAAAATTGCGGTGTTCTTCGAATAGCGCTCAAGGCTTGAACAGCCACGCGCTTATCGCTAAGGTAAGCGCCTTTGCCGGATGACGCTGCGCTTATCCGGCCTACAAGCAGTGAATCCGTAGGCCGGATAAGGCGTTTACGCCGCCATCCGGCGTTTTCAGGCACCAGGACACACCATGACCACCATCGCCCTTATTGACGATCATTTGATTGTCCGCTCCGGCTTTGCTCAGCTGCTGGGGCTGGAAGCTGATTTTCAGGTTGTCGCCGAATTTGGTAGCGGCCGCGAGGCGCTGACGGGGCTACCGGGGCGCGGCGTGCAGGTCTGTATCTGCGATATCTCCATGCCGGATATTTCCGGGCTGGAGCTGCTCAGCCAGTTGCCGAAGGGGATGGCGACCATCATGCTGTCGGTACACGACAGCCCGGCGCTGATCGAGCAGGCGTTGAACGCCGGCGCGCGCGGCTTCCTGTCGAAACGCTGCAGCCCCGATGAACTTATCGCCGCGGTACGCACGGTGGCGGCGGGCGGTTGCTATCTCACGCCGGATATCGCCATGAAGCTGGCCGCCGGGCGCCAGGATCCGCTCACCAAACGCGAGCGTCAGGTGGCGGAAAAGCTGGCGCAGGGCATGGCGGTGAAAGAGATTGCCGCCGAGCTCGGTCTGTCGCCGAAAACCGTCCACGTACACCGCGCCAACCTGCTGGAAAAGCTGGGCGTCAGCAACGACGTTGAGCTGGCGCGCCGCATGTTCGATAGCTGGCAATGAAGGCCGTCGTCTCACGATTGCTGTCGGTCATCGGCTGCGCCTTTATCTTCGCGGCCGCCTGGTTCTGCCTGTGGAGCATCAGTCTGCATCTGGTGGAACGCGCGGATTTAGCGGTGCTGCTGTTTCCCTTTGGCCTGCGGCTGGGGTTAATGCTGCAATGCCCCCGCGGCTACTGGCCAGTGCTGCTGGGAACCGAATGGCTGCTTATCTTCTGGCTGGCGCAGGAGGTGGCGCTGGCGCACCCGATGATTTTGATGACCGGAAGCCTGCTGACTCTGCTGCCGGTGGCGTTGATCTCGCGCTACCGGCAGCAGCGCGACTGGCTGACGCTGCTGCGTCAGGGCGGGGCGTTAATGGCCGCCGCGCTGCTGCAATCGCTGCCGTGGCTGGCGGAGGGGGACGAAGGGCTTAACGCCCTGCTGTTGACGCTGACCGGCGGCCTGACGCTGGCGCCGACCTGCCTGGTTTTCTGGCACTATCTTACCAGCACCGTCTGGCGGCCGCTGGGGCCGGCGCTGGTGGCGCAGCCGGTTAACTGGCGCGGGCGGCATCTGATCTGGTATCTGCTGTTATTCACCATTAGCCTGTGGCTGCAGCTTGGCCTGCCCGCCGAGCTCTCCCGCTTTACCCCGTTTTGTCTGGCGCTGCCGATTATCGCCCTCGCCTGGCACTACGGCTGGCAGGGAGCGCTGATCGCCACCCTGATGAACGCTATCGCCTTGATTGCCAGCCAGACCTGGCACGATCACCCGGTCGATTTATTGCTTTCCCTGCTGGCACAGAGCCTCACCGGGCTGCTGTTGGGGGCGGGGATCCAGCGGCTACGCGAGCTGAACCAGTCATTACAAAGCGAGCTGGCGCGTAATCGTCGGCTGGCGGAACGCCTGCTGGAGACCGAAGAGAGCGTGCGGCGAGACGTCGCCCGCGAGCTCCATGATGATATCGGCCAGACCATCACCGCGATCCGCACCCAGGCCGGGATCGTACAGCGGCTGGCGCCGGACAACGCCAGCGTGCGCCAGAGCGGTCAGCTGATAGAACAGCTGTCGCTGGGAGTTTACGACTCGGTGCGTAGACTGCTAGGCCGTCTGCGTCCGCGTCAGCTCGACGACCTGCCGCTGGAGCAGGCGGTACGTTCGTTGATGCGCGAGATGGAGCTGGAGGACCGCGGCATTGTCAGCCATCTCGACTGGCGGATTAACGAGGCGGGACTGAGCGAGAACCAGCGCGTGACGCTGTTTCGCGTTTGCCAGGAGGGGCTGAATAATATCGTCAAGCACGCCAGCGCCAGCGCTGTCACTCTGCAGGGCTGGCAGCAGGATGAGCGACTAATGCTGGTGCTGGAAGATGACGGTTGCGGCCTGCCGCCGGGGTCGAATCTGCAGGGGTTCGGCCTGACCGGCATGCGCGAGCGCGTGACCGCCCTGGGCGGCACACTGACGATCTCCTGCACCCATGGTACCCGGGTGTGCGTCAATCTACCGCTGCGTTACGCCTGAGAGGATCGCCGATGTTCGCCTTTTTAAAAGCCCCGCCGGACGCTGCGCCGATTAGCGATAAACGCGAACTTGATGCGCGTTATCGCTACTGGCGTCGCCATATCCTGTTGACCATCTGGCTGGGCTACGCGCTGTTCTATTTCACCCGCAAAAGCTTTAACGCCGCGGTCCCGGAAATTCTCGCCAGCAACGTCCTGACCCGCAGCGATATTGGCCTGCTGGCCACGCTGTTCTATATCACCTACGGACTGTCGAAATTGTTCTCCGGTATCGTCAGCGACCGCTCCGACGCCCGCTATTTTATGGGGCTGGGGCTTATCGCCACCGGGGTGGTGAATATTCTGTTCGGTTTTTCTTCCTCACTATGGGCTTTCGCGCTGCTGTGGGCGCTGAATGCCTTCTTCCAGGGCTGGGGCTCGCCGGTCTGCGCCCGACTGCTGACGGCCTGGTATTCGCGGACCGAGCGCGGCGGCTGGTGGGCGCTATGGAATACGGCGCATAACGTCGGCGGCGCGCTGATCCCGATGGTGGTGGGCGCGGCGGCGCTGCACTACGGCTGGCGTGCCGGGATGACCATCGCCGGCTGTCTGGCGATCCTCGCCGGACTGTATCTGTGCTGGCGGCTGCGCGATCGCCCGCAGGCGGTGGGGTTACCCGCCGTGGGCGACTGGCGTCACGATGCGCTGGAAATCGCCCAGCAGCAGGAAGGCGCTGGGATGTCTCGTAAAGCGATCCTGACCCGCTACGTGCTGGCCAATCCCTACATCTGGCTGCTGTCGTTGTGCTATGTGCTGGTGTACGTGGTGCGGGCGGCGATTAACGACTGGGGCAATCTGTATATGTCGGAGACGCTAGGCGTCGATCTGGTGACCGCTAACTCGGCGGTGACCATGTTTGAGCTGGGCGGTTTTATCGGCGCGCTGGTGGCGGGGTGGAGTTCGGATAAGCTGTTTAACGGCAACCGTGGGCCGATGAACCTGATTTTCGCCGCCGGAATTTTGCTGTCGGTTGGCGGCCTGTGGCTGATGCCGTTCGCCAGCTATGTCATGCAGGCGGCCTGCTTCTTCACTACCGGTTTCTTCGTTTTCGGCCCGCAGATGCTGATCGGCATGGCGGCGGCGGAATGTTCGCATAAAGAAGCCGCCGGGGCGGCAACCGGGTTTGTCGGCCTGTTCGCTTATCTTGGCGCCTCGCTTTCCGGCTGGCCGCTGGCGCAGGTGATGGATATCTGGCACTGGACCGGATTCTTCGTGGTGATTGCGATTGCCGCCGGCATTTCCGCGCTGCTGCTGCTGCCGTTTTTAAACGCGCAGGCGCCGCGTACCGCCAGCGAAGCGTGATGTAGCTCACCCTTTCGCCGCGAACGGGGCAAAACTAAGAAATTTTCCCGGTTTTACCTGGACGCCGTCTCAGGCCAGACGGCGCGCTGGTTTTTACAATGCCTGGTTATTACGCAGGCATAAAAAATCAGCTCAGGAGATACCCATGCTGGCCTTTCTGAATCAGGTGCGCAAGCCGACCCTGGATCTGCCGCTCGATGTGCGGCGCAAAATGTGGTTCAAACCTTTCATGCAGTCCTATCTGGTGGTTTTCATCGGCTACCTGACCATGTACCTGATCCGCAAGAACTTTAACATCGCGCAGAACGACATGATCTCCACCTACGGGTTGAGCATGACGCAGCTGGGGATGATTGGCCTGGGCTTCTCCATCACCTACGGCGTGGGCAAGACGCTGGTCTCTTATTATGCCGACGGTAAAAACACCAAGCAGTTCCTGCCGTTTATGCTGATCCTCTCCGCCATCTGTATGCTGGGCTTTAGCGCCAGCATGGGGGCGGGTTCTACCAGCCTGTTCCTGATGATCGCCTTCTATGCGCTGAGCGGTTTCTTCCAGAGCACCGGCGGCTCGTGCAGCTATTCCACCATCACCAAGTGGACGCCCAGACGCAAACGCGGCACTTTCCTCGGCTTCTGGAATATCTCCCACAACCTCGGCGGCGCGGGCGCGGCGGGCGTGGCGCTGTTTGGCGCCAACTATCTGTTCGACGGCCATGTGATCGGCATGTTTATCTTCCCGTCGATTATTGCGCTGATCGTTGGCTTTATCGGCCTGCGCTACGGTAGCGACTCTCCGGAATCCTACGGCCTCGGCACGGCGGAAGAGCTGTTTGGCGAAGCGATCAGCGAAGAGGACAAAGAGACCGAAGAAAATGCGATGACCAAGTGGCAGATCTTTGTTGAGTACGTGCTGAAAAACAAAGTGATCTGGCTGCTGTGCTTCTCCAACATCTTCCTCTACGTGGTGCGTATCGGTATCGATCAGTGGTCCACCGTGTACGCCTTCCAGGAGCTGAAGCTGTCGAAAGAGGTGGCGATTCAGGGCTTTACCCTGTTTGAGGTCGGCGCGCTGGTCGGCACGCTGCTGTGGGGCTGGCTGTCGGATCTGGCCAACGGCCGCCGCGCGCTGGTGGCCTGCATCGCGCTGGCGCTGATTATCGCCACCCTCGGGGTTTACCAACATGCCAGCAACCAGTACGTCTATCTGGCCTCGTTGTTTGCGCTGGGCTTCCTGGTGTTTGGTCCGCAGCTGTTGATCGGCGTCGCCGCCGTCGGTTTCGTACCGAAAAAAGCGATCGGCGCCGCCGATGGGATCAAGGGCACCTTCGCCTATCTGATCGGCGATAGCTTCGCCAAACTGGGTCTCGGGATGATCGCCGACGGCACCCCGGTCTTCGGCCTGACCGGCTGGGCCGGCACCTTTGCGGCGCTGGACGCCGCCGCCGTCGGCTGTATCTGCCTGATGGCCATCGTGGCTATCTTTGAAGAGCGTAAAATTCGCCGCGAGAAAAAGAACCGTATTTTGCAGACCGCCTGATTCACCAGGTATTTGGTAACCTTGCCCGGCCTTCGCGCCGGGCTTTTTTATTTCTTGCGCATTATGCCAGGTCCGACAGTCGACAGCAGGCAAATTCCCATTATGATAGTCAGGCTGCGATTGGATGAGAGGATGCATGATCTGGATAGGACTGGCCACCCTGGTAGTGGTGTTTGTTGTGGGATTTCGGGTGCTTACCTCTGATTCACGCCGCGCGATCCGCCGCCTGAGCGAACGCTTGGGCATCACGCCCGTCCCGCTGGAATCGATGATCGATCATCTGGGAAAAGCCGCCGGTAATGAGTATTTGCGTTACCTGGAGCGGCCGAATGAAGCGCATCTGCAGAACGCCGCCCAGGTGCTGCTGATCTGGCAGGTTGCGATTGTCGACGCCAGCGAAAAAAACCTGCATTACTGGTATCGCCTGATGCAAAAAGCGCGTTTAGCGGCGCCGATTACCGACGCGCAAATCCGTCTGGCGCAAGGATTTCTGCGCGAGCTGGACCCGGATGTGAGCGATTTGCATAACCTACAGCAGCGCTATAACGATCTGTTTCTCCCGGAAGACGGCGTGCACTGGCTGCACTGATCTCATAGTTATTCGGCCTGGGGTTCATCGCTTTTTGTGCCGGATGGCGGCTGCGCCTTATCCGGCCTACGGTTTCCGCACTCGTCACTTGTAGGCCGGATAAGCGTAAGCGCCATCCGGCAGGATAACTACAGTAGGATTTTCAGGCCGTGTTTTTGTACGACGCTAAGCAATTTTAATGACATTCCGCTTGGTCGCTTAGCGCCAGTCTCCCATTTTTGCACGGTAGACACGCTGGTATTCAGATAACGAGCGAACACGGGTTGGCTAACATTGAGTTGTTCACGTAGCGCTTTAATTTCAATGGGTTGAAGTGCGGCTACGCTACCGAGACATGATTCATCAAAATGGCGCATTGTTTCCTGTGGGATTGCGCCAACGCTGAATAGCCCCGACGCAGCGCTATGGATCGCTTCGAAAGCCGGGCTTTTGTATTTATTTTTTGCTGTCATCGCAAATCTCCGCCAGTTCTTTACTTTTAACTAAGACCGTCGTTTTCTCTTCAGAGAGATTGGCATAGTGTTTTGCTAACTCACGAAAACCCATTAACTCGCGATGGTTGATATTGGCCATATCCTGTTTGGCATATAGAAAGGTATAAAACCAATACTCTGCGCTTTTGGTAAGGATGATTGCGCGATCGCGATTCTTGTTGAGTCGCTTTTTATAAACCCCTCCTCCTAAATCAACCACTTTGCCCTGAAGCGCAGATTGAATTGCCTGATAGAGCTCGTCGTCGGAAATGCCATGAGAGCTAGCCTCTCTGGCGAACCATTTGGTTTTAAAGATACGCATTGCTGACATCCTGTCGTTAAAAGTATAGCACATAGTGCTATATTAAATTCTCCTGAGATTTGTTAAAGCGATAGCAAGCATCGTTTTTTTAAACATGCGAGCAGCTACGCATCCTCTTATGAAAAGCGAGAAGAGTTGCGAAAACGTTAAGTACGTCACATACAAAATGTTACACTGCGCAGCTTTCCGCCACTTTCTTCGCAGGTCACTCATGAGTCATTCAAATGAAACCAAACCCCATGCACGCGATCTCGCGCGGCCAAACTGGTCGGCGGTTTTCGCGGTTGCTTTCTGCGTCGCCTGCCTGATTACCGTTGAGTTTTTGCCGGTCAGCCTGCTGACGCCGATGGCGCTGGATTTAGGCATCTCCGAAGGGATGGCCGGGCAGTCGGTGACGACGACGGCATTCGTCGCGATGTTTTCCAGCCTGTTTATCACCACGGTGATAGGTAAAACCGATCGCCGCTACGTGGTTATCCTGTTTTCGCTGCTGCTGACCCTTTCCTGCCTGCTGGTATCTTTCGCTGATAGCTTCACCCTGCTACTACTGGGGCGCGCCTGTCTGGGCCTGGCGCTCGGCGGTTTCTGGGCGATGTCGGCCTCGCTTACCATGCGGCTGGTGCCGATGCGCGTGGTGCCGAAAGCGCTATCGATTATCTTCGGCGCGGTATCAATCGCGCTGGTGATCGCCGCCCCGTTGGGCAGTTTCCTTGGCGGGCTTATCGGCTGGCGCAACGTCTTTAACGGCGCGGCGGTAATGGGCGTGCTGTGTACGCTCTGGGTGCTGAAAGCGCTGCCGTCGCTGCCCGGGGAATCGGCTTCTCAGCAGCAAAATATGTTTGGTCTGCTGAAGCGTCCGGGGGTGATGGCCGGAATGTGCGCCATTTTCATGGCCTTTGCCGGACAGTTTGCCTTCTTTACCTATATTCGCCCGGTGTACATGACGCTCGCCGGGTTTGATGTCGACGGCCTGACGCTGGTGCTGCTGAGCTTTGGTATCGCCAGCTTTATCGGCACCTCGCTCTCCTCGGTGCTGCTCAAGCGTTCGGTAAAAGCGGCGCTGGCGATCGCGCCGCTGGTGCTGACCGCCTGCGCGGTGGCGCTGGTGCTGTGGGGAGAGAGCAAAATCATCGCCTCGACGGTGGCGATTATCTGGGGCTTCGCGTTTGCGCTGATCCCGGTGGGGTGGTCAACGTGGATCACCCGTTCCCTCTCCGATCAGGCGGAAAAAGCCGGGTCGATTCAGGTGGCGGTGATCCAGCTGGCCAACACCTGCGGCGCCGCGGTCGGCGGCATTGCGCTTGACCACTTAGGGCTGCTGTCGCCGCTGGTGTTGTCAGGGATATTGATGCTGTTTACCGGCCTGCTGGTGGCGGCCAAAGTGAAGGTGAATTCACCCGCTTAAGGCCGCTCGCCTTTTGCCAGCCGGGCATTGATGTCGGCAATCACTTCCGGCAGGTCCGCCAGGGTATCAACCACATAATGCGCCCCGGCGGCATACAGTTTGCCTGCCGCCCGCTCGCGGCGGGTGGCGATTTCCTCTTTCGACATCGCCTGGTACTCCTCCCAGGTAGCGCCGAATTCGTTACCGGACACCGCCAGCCCGACGCTCCACATCCCGGCATGTAACCCTTCGCTGATGCCCGGCGCGGCGTCGTCGACCTTCACGCAGTGGGCCACATCGTCTATGCCCAGGGTAATCACGTTCTGCAGCGCCATCCACGGGCCCGGACGACCACCGGCGGCAAGGTCATCGGTGGCGACCCAGTGGTCCGGGGCGTAGCCCTGGGCGGCGGCGGCCGGTACCAGCTTTTCCATCACCGGGCGCGGATAACCCGAGCAGGAGCCGATCTTCAGGCCCTCGGCGCGAAACGTGGCGATGGTGTCGACCACGCCGGCTATTGGTGCGGAAAAATCGACAACCTTAGCGATTTGCAGCGGCATAAACGCGGCGTAGATCGCATCGATATCCGCGGCCGTCATCGCGCGGCCGAATTTGGCCTGCCAGCGGCTGTCGACAGAAGGGAGTTTGCCCAGCGCCTCAATGTGCTGCCATTTGCCAAGCCCCATCGGCACGCGGGCCTCTTCAAGGGTTATCTCAATATCGAAGGCCTGGCGGAAGGCCTCGACGAAGATTTGCGTCGGGGCGAAAGAGCCGAAGTCTACGGTGGTGCCTGCCCAGTCAAGGATCAGTGCGCTAATACGGTTCATGGCGGTTCCTTATTGTTTCCAGTACATGGCGTTGTCGATAGCCGCCAGCAGGGCGGTGATATCGGCGTCGTAGACTTCGCCAATGTTGCCGATGCGGAAGCAGTCGCTTTGCGATACTTTGCCCGGATAGATAACGAAGCCCTGATCTTTCAGCTTCTGGTAGAAGGTGTGAAAGCGATACTGCGGCGCATCCGGTGAATAAAAGGCGGTAATGATCGGCGAGTGCAGGCTATCGTCGAGCAGCGGCCGGAAGCCGAGCGCGCGCATCCCGGCGACCAGCCGGCGCTGATTGTTGCGGTAGCGCTGATGGCGAGCGCTGACGCCGCCCTCCTGCGCCAGCTCTTTCAGCGCCTGGGCGAAGGCCAGCACGGTATGGGTCGGCGAGGTGAAGCGCCACTTGCCGTGGTTGTCCTCCATGCAGCGCCACTGGGCGTACAGATCCAGCGACAGCGAGCGTGAACGGCCTTTGCAGGCGGCCAGCTCCGCTTCACGGGCAATCACGAAGGCAAAGCCCGGCACGCCCTGAATGCATTTATTGGCGGAGCTTATCAGGTAATCAATATTCAGCGCGGCGATATCCAGTGGAATGCCGCCGAAGCTGCTCATCGCATCGACGATATAGCGTTTATCGTACCGTTTCGCCAGTTCGGCCACCTCTTCGATCGGATTCAGCATGCCGGTGGTGGTTTCGCTATGTACCATCGCGATATGGGTGATCGCCGGGTCGTTCTGCAGGATCTGTTCGATCGCGGCCGCGTCCGGACGGGAGACTTCGCCGCAGTCGTAAGGGTGGCAGGCGATGCCCATCAGTTGCGCCATCTCAATCATACGCGCGCCATAGGCGCCATTGCTGACGATCAGCACTTTGCCCTGTTCGCCGATGACGCTGCCGAGCACCGCTTCGACCGCGTAGCTGCCGCTACCCTGCAGCAGCACCGCGGTATAACCGTCGGCCGGGGTAGCCAACTGCACCAGCTGCTGGCGAATGGTCTGTACCACGCCGAGATTGTAATCATCATCCCAGGTGCAGCTATCGAACAACATCGCCTCTTTCACCGTACGGGAGGTGGTTAGCGGGCCGGGGGTCAGCAGCAGGTAGTTCCGTGAAGTCATTTGTCTCACCATTTGGTCTATACCAGATTTATAGTTATCATGGAGACAAAGCCGGGACAGGGTCAAAGGAAATGTGGCGCTGCAACAAAAAATTCATCTGGCTATGTATAATGAGCGCACGAAAAGTGGCAGTGAGTAAACATGAAATCACCCTCTGGCGAGATGCCGCAATACCTGATGATTAAGGCGCAGCTGCAGGCGCGTATTCAAAACGGCGCCCTCAAAAGCGGCGACAAGCTGCCTTCCGAGCGCGAGCTGTGCGCGCTGTTCAACACGACGCGGATTACGGTGCGTGAGAGCCTGGCGCAGCTGGAGGCCAGCGGCGTGATTTACCGCGCCGACCGCCGCGGCTGGTTTGTGACGCCGGAGCGTCTATGGCTGGATCCGACGCAAAATACCAACTTCCACAAGCTGTGTCTCGAACAGGGGCGCGAACCGAAAACGGTGCTGCTTGATGGCCGCCTGGCTGCCGTGCCGCTGGATGTGATGGCGCCGCTGGCGCTGCAGCCCTTCGATCAGGTCTACCTGCTGACCCGGCTGCGCTATGCCGACGGGCGTCCGGTGTGCTACTGCGAAAACCACTGTCTGCCCGCGCGGGTGCCTGAGCTGCTGCGCCACGATCTCAACGGCAGTCTGACCGAGATTTATCAAACTCACTACGACCTGATCTATACCAGTATGCATCTGTCGTTTTATCCCACCTCAATGCCGCCGCAGGCCGCCGAGGCGCTGGGGGTGATGGAGGGGCGCCCGGCGCTGCTGTTGCGCAGGCTGAATTACGATCAGCACGGGCGTATTCTCGATTACGATATTGAATACTGGCGGCATGATAGCCTGCGGATCGAAGTCGATACCCATTGATTTTATTAGTTAAATTTTTTGATCTCCCCGGTGGCGCTAGCGCTTACCGGGGCTACGCATCCCGCTCGTTTTAACTCCTTCGACACACTTCTTTCATCGTTTTGTCATAAACCCTCGGTAGCGTGAAGGCAAATCTGGTCTACACCAGAATAACTGACTATCCGATGAGGCTTAAACGATGAAACTCTCCCGACTTGCTCTGCTGTCCCTGTTCGCGCTGACCAGCTCTCCGGTTTGGGCGGACGGCGTCGTCACGGTTTACTCCGCCGACGGCCTGCATGACGGCGATAACAGCTGGTATCAGAGCCAGTTCGCTGCCTTCACCAAAGCGACGGGCATCAAAGTGCAGTATGTGGAAGGCGGCTCCGGCGCGATCGTCGAGCGTCTGGCCAAGGAGCGCACCAATCCGCAGGCTGATGTGCTGGTCACGGTGCCGCCGTTTATCCAGCGCGCCGCGAAAGAGCAATTGCTGGCAACCTTTACCCCGCAGGGAAGCGCGCAGATCCCCGGCGCTAACGACCGCTACGCGCCGCTGGTGAACAACTATCTGACCTTCATCTATAACAGCCAGTTGCTGAAAAGCGCGCCGGCCAGCTGGCAGGATCTGCTGGATAGCCGCTACAAGAACAAGTTGCAGTACTCCACGCCGGGTCAGGCGGGCGACGGTACCGCGGTGATGCTGCAGGCGTTCCATAGCCTCGGCGGTAAAGACGCCGGTTTTGCGTATCTGGGTAAGCTGCAGGCCAATAACGTTGGCCCATCGGCCTCGACCGGTAAGCTGACGGCGCTGGTCAACAAAGGCGAGCTGTACGTCGCCAACGGCGATCTGCAGATGAACATGTCGCAGATGGCGCGTAACCCGAACGTTAAAATTTTCTGGCCGGCGGATGACAAAGGCGAGCGCAGCGCGCTGGCGCTGCCCTACACCATCGGGCTGGTGCAGAACGGACCGAACAGCGAAAACGGCAAAAAGCTGATCAATTTCCTGCTGGATAAACCGGCGCAATCCAGCGTCAGCGCGCGCTCCTGGGGCCTGCCGGTACGCAGCGATGTAGCGCCGGATGATGCTAACTTTAAGGCGGCGAAAGCGGCGCTCGACGGCGTGAAGAGCTGGGAACCTAACTGGGACGATGTCGCGGTATCGCTGTCGGCTGACATTGCCCGCTGGCATAAAGTGACCGATAGCGAGTAAGCCTGATGTTGATGAAAACCACCGTCACTTCTTCCCCGTCGCTGGCGGGGACGTCCGGGATCACCCTGGACTCGCTGCGCGTTTCATACCACGGCAACGTGGTCTTAAAACCGCTGTCATTGACCATTGAGCCCGGTGAGGTGCTGGCGCTGATAGGCCCTTCCGGTTCCGGGAAAACCACGGTGCTGCGGGCGATTGCCGGTTTTGTGCAACCGGCTGGCGGGCGGATCCTGATCGGCGATACTGACGTCACCCAGCTGCCGCCGTACAAACGCGGGCTGGCGATGGTGGTGCAGAACTACGCGCTGTTTCCGCATATGAAGGTGGAAGATAACGTCGCTTTCGGCCTGCGGGCGCAAAAGCAGCCCAGGGGGCTTATCGCCGAGCGGGTGACTGAAGCCTTAAAAATCGTCGGCATGGCGGATTACGCCACCCGCTACCCGCATCAGCTTTCTGGCGGCCAGCAGCAGCGCGTGGCGATAGCCCGCGCGATTGCCGTGCGTCCTCGGGTGCTATTGCTTGATGAACCGCTGTCGGCGCTGGATGCGCAAATTCGCCATAACATGGTGGAAGAGATTGCCCGCCTGCATCGCGAACTGCCGGAACTGACCATTCTCTACGTCACCCACGATCAGACCGAAGCGCTGACCCTGGCGGACAAAATCGGCATTATGAAAGACGGGTCGCTAATCGCCCACGGCGAAACGCACGAGCTCTATCACTATCCGCCGAACCGCTTTAGCGCCGAATTCCTCGGCCGCGCCAATATCCTGCAGGCGACGGCGCTGAAAGACAGCCCCGAGCCGGGGCTGGTTAGCGTGAGCTGTGGCGGCGGCCTGATTAACGCCTTCAGCCGGGGCGGCCTGCATGGCAACAACAAGCTGTTATGCATTCGCCCGCAGCACATGAGCCTGGCGCCGCGATCGGCAACCAGTAATCGTCTCAATGCTACCCTGACCTCGGTACACTGGCAGGGCGATCTGACGCATCTGCTGTGCGATGTTGCCGGCGAAGCGGTGCGGATTGTGATGACCCACGTGAACCCGCTGCCGCGCGCGGGGGACAAGCTGGCGCTCTACTTCGAACCTGGCGATGCGGTTCTGATCGAGGTGCAATGATGGCGCAAACCCTCACGCTTGCGCGTCCGGCGCGAAACCTACGCCCTTACCTGTGGCTGGCATTGCCGCTGCTGGTGCTGGCGACGCTGTTTTTCTATCCGCTGCTGCTGATCGCCGAACAGGCGCTGCGCGACGCCAGCGGCAACCTGAGCCTCGAGACCTTCTGGCAGGTGATTGACTCAAAACGCTTTATTGGCGCGTTGCTCAATACCTTACAGATTGCGGTGTTCGCTACCCTTGGCTGTCTGGTGCTCGGCAGCGTCCTGGCGCTGATTCTGGTGTTTATTCCGTTTCCCGGCAGCCAACTGGTGAGCCGGGTCATTGATACTTTTATTGCGCTGCCGACCTTTCTTATCACTCTCGCATTCACCTTTATTTACGGCTCGGCGGGGCTGCTCAACGGCACCCTGATGGCGCTGTTTGCTTTTGAACTGCCACCGGTAGACTTCCTCTATTCGATTAACGGCGTGATTCTGGCGGAGATTACCGTCTTTACGCCGCTGGTGATGCGCCCGCTGATGGCGGGATTGCGGCAGATAGATAAGAGCCAGCTGGAAGCGGCGAGTATTCTCGGCGCTCATCCGTTACGGGTGATTACCCAGGTTATCTTCCCGGCGGCGCTCCCGGCGCTGATGGCGGGCGGCAGCCTGTGCCTGCTATTGACCACTAACGAGTTCGGGATCGTGCTGTTTATTGGCGCCAAAGGGGTTAATACCCTGCCGATGATGGTCTACAGCAAGGCGATTCTGGAGTCGGATTACAGCGTGGCCTGCATGATTGCGCTGATCAATATTCTGCTGTCGCTGGGGCTGTTTATGCTCTATCGGCTGGCGGCGGCGCGCACTGGCGTAAGGAGTTAACGATGTTGATTTGGTCGTGTAAAGGCCGCGCGGCGACGGGCGCGCTGGCGGTGACGCTTTTTGCCGGCGTTTTTCTGCTGCCGCTGGCGGTGATTTTACTCTCCAGCCTGAGTAAACAATGGAACGGCCTGCTGCCCACCGGCTTTACCTTTGCCCACTTTGTTAACGCCTTTCGCGGCGCGGCGTGGGATTCGCTGTTTTCGAGCCTGATGGTGGGCTTCTGCGCCAGCCTGCTGGCGCTGCTGTGCGGGATGTGGGCGGCGCTGGCGCTGCGCCAGTATGGCGCGACGCTACAGAAATATCTTGGCCTGGCGTTTTATCTGCCCAGCGCCATCCCCTCGGTTTCCGTCGGGCTGGGCATTCTGGTGGCGTTTAGCCAGGGGCCGCTGCAGATGAACGGCACCTTCTTTATCGTTCTGGCGGCGCACTTCGTGCTGATCTCCGCCTTTACCTTCAGCAACGTAACGACCGGGCTGGCGCGTATTTCCGCTGATATTGAAAACGTCGCCTCCAGCCTGGGCGCTTCGCCGTGGTATCGCCTGCGCCATGTGACGCTGCCGCTGATGACGCCGTGGATGATCTCGGCGCTGGCGCTGAGCCTGTCGTTGTCGATGGGAGAGTTAGGGGCGACGGTGATGATCTATCCGCCGGGCTGGACGACGCTGCCGGTGACCATTTTCAGCCTCACCGATCGCGGCAATATCGCCGATGGCTCGGCGCTGACCATTGTGCTGGTGGGCGTCACGCTGCTGTTGATGATGAAGCTTGAGCGTATCGCCCGCCGATTAAGCCAGAGATAAAGAATTGATGACGCCACCAGGGCACGGGTCTGACTGCCCGGCGGCGCTGCGCTTGCCGGTCCTGGGGGGGGAGCCCGCAGGAAGGAACGTAGGCCGGATAAGGCATTTATGCCGCCATCCGGCACAACCACAGGTACGGAGCTTGAAGTGTCCTGCCCGGCGGCGCTGCGCTTGCCGGTCCTGGGGTGGGGTCCCACAGGAAGGAACGTAGGCCGGATAAGGCATGTATACCGCCATCCGGCATAAATGGAGCGCACCAGTTGTAGCCCGGCTAAGCGTAGCGCCAGCCGGGAACGCTCCTTCGACAACGCTATCGCATCAGAACCACGCCTCAAACATCCCACCGACGTTCAGCGAATCCAGCTGCTGGTCCTGGGTGCCGTTTACCTTCGCGGTGTGCTCGTTATCCACCTGGCCGCCGGTGACGTAGAAGCGCAGCATCGGACGGAACTCCGGCCCCATGCCGATGGCGATGTTCTGCGACAGCGTCAGCTTCCAGCCGTGGTTATCCCCGCCCTGGTCGTAATCCACGCGCTGGTAGCCCGCTTCCAGCCAGGTGGAGTGCACGTCGTTCCAGAAGTACATCGGCCGGACGATGGCGCCGTAGTTTTTGCGGTTGTCGGTATTATCTTTGCCGTTGTCGTAGTCGTGGAAGGCCAGCAGATATTCCACCTGCGCCTGCTGGGTGAACTTATGGCTGCCCTCGAAGCTGGCGTAGACCGTGGTCAGGTCGTCGGTTTTGTTGTAGACGCTGTTATCCGAGTTGTCGGAGTAGCGCAGGATCACCTTGTTTACCCCGCTGTCGTTGGTGTGGCTCAGCACCAGCCCGCCCTGCCAGGCTTCGAGACGCGCGTCGCTGTCCACCGCCTTCGAATCAAAGCCGTAGTTGGCGTACACCTCGACGTCGATCGGCCCGGCCTTGATGTTGTGGGTTTTGGTGGTCAGCGCGTAGTGGCCGTTGTCGCCGGTGTCGGAGCTGCCGGTACAGGTGATGCGCGACGGGTTGGTCTCGTCGGCCATCACTTCCGGACTACAGGATTTCACCTGCGAGACCGCCGCCACGTCGAACTGCACGCCGCCGATATCAAAGTTCTTCACCCCGGCGCCCTGGCCGTCGTGGTTCATCCAGAAGTAGTCGTTGATCCCCTGTTGCGGACGCTGGTGGAAGTCGCGGCCGGCCCAGATATAGGCGTTGGGGTTGGATTCCAGCACGTTGGTGACCCCGACGTAGGCCTTCTTCAGGTTAACTTCGTCGCTCCAGTGGTCGAACATCACGTTGAGATCCCAGATAGCCCCCTGCGCGCTTTTGAAGGCCTTGCTGATCTGGAATTCGCCGCCGTTGCTTTCGTTGCCCAGACGGCCGATCGCCGAGGCGCCGTTATAGGAGCCGTCGACGCCGACATATTTCTGGTCGCCGGTCTGGAAGTGAGCGCCATAGCGGGCATAGCCGCTGAACTTGAGGCCGAACGGAATGGCCATATCCGGCGAGGCGGCGGTGGTCTGCGGGTTGGTGATCACGTCGACCTTTTTGTCGGCCGCGGCGTCGATTTTCGCCTGGCGGTCGGCCAGCGCTTTATCAACGGCTTTGGCGACGATGGCGTCGATCTGTTCCTGAGTAAATTCTTGCGCCATTACAGAGGTAAGCGGAAAAAACGCGGCGATAACCGCCATGGTTAATGGAAGCTTTTTTATCATTGTCATGAGTTTCTCAATATAGGTTAATTTTATTCAGACAATAACCAGCCTATTCTGAGCTGACAGAATATGTCGCTATCATCAGAACAAGTTATTTTTTATTTTGTACGATCACAGAGGCGTTACACAATTATCGTTACCCTTCCTCCTTCGCTGATATTAAACAGGTGGTCTTTCGCCACTGACAAAAAAAAACACAGCACGAACCAATAAACGCTATTTCCCGGCAGCGGATAGACGGCGCAATACATGCCCCCGCGGGGGCATGTCAGCAAAAATTAACCAAAGATATAGGTATTGACGAGATTTTCGAGTAATTCCTGACGCCCGCTCTGAGGCTGCGGATTCAGATTATGCTGCTCAGCGTATCGGGCAATATTATCCAGCGACATCTGCCCGGTCATAATTTTCTGCCCCAGCTCGCCCTGCCAGCCGGCATAGCGTTTTGCCAGAGCCCGATCGAGCTTGCCATCCTCAATCATGCGCGCGGCCAGCTTGAGGGACAGCGCCATTACGTCCATGGCGCCAATATGGCCATAGAACATGTCGTATTTGTCGGTGCTCTGCCGACGAACTTTGGCGTCAAAGTTCAGGCCGCCGGTGGTGAATCCCCCGGCTTTGAGGATCTCATACATCACCAGGGTATTTTCTTCCACGCTGTTCGGGAACTGATCGGTATCCCAGCCGAGCTGCGCATCGCCGCGGTTGGCATCAACGGAGCCGAAAATGCCCAGCGCGATGGCGCTGGCGATTTCATGGTGGAAAGAGTGCCCCGCCAGAGTGGCGTGGTTGGCTTCAATGTTCACCTTGATCTCATTTTCCAGACCAAACTGCTTCAGGAAGCCATACACCGTCGCGACATCGTAATCGTACTGATGCTTAGTGGGCTCCTGCGGTTTCGGCTCGATAAGCAGCGCGCCGCCAAAGCCAATCTTATGCTTGTGCTCCACCACCATCTGCAGGAAGCGGCCAATCTGCTCACGCTCCTGACGCAGGTCGGTATTCAGCAGGGACTCGTAACCTTCGCGGCCGCCCCACAGAACATAGTTTTCGCCGCCGAGCTGGTGGGTAGCGTTCATGGCGGTCACCACCTGCGTGGCCGCCCAGGCAAACACCTCCGGATCGGGGTTGGTCGCCGCTCCGGCGCCGTAGCGCGGGTGGGTAAAGCAGTTGGCGGTGCCCCACAGCAGTTTCACGCCGGTTTGCTGCTGTTTCTCCGCCAGCACCTCGGTCATGATGGCGAAATTATGCAAATACTCTTTCAGCGACGCGCCTTCTGGCGAGACGTCGACATCATGGAAGCAGTAATACGGCACGTTGAGCTTGTAGAAAAATTCAAACGCCACGTCCGCTTTGCGTTTGGCCATTTCCAGCGCATCGCCCGCGGCCTGCCAGGGACGCTCAAACGAGCCGGCGCCAAACATATCCGCGCCATTCCAGCAGAAATTATGCCAATAACAGGCGGCAAAACGCAGATGATCGGCCATGCGTTTTCCCAGCACGATTTCATCCGGATTATAGTGGCGAAACGCCAGCGGATTATCGGTTTTGGGTCCGGCAAAGCGAACGCGATCAACCTGGTCGAAATAGGTTTGCATGATGAACTCCGAAATTGAGAAACAGGAAAATTAACAACTGTGACACATCGTGTATTCTCATCGTCGGTTGCTCAATTACGTTATTTCACTCGGCGATTGAGAAAATGCTCAAATGTGAGCCATCTCGCAAATAAAACTATTTTAAATATCTCGCTTCGCGCGCGTATAGCGTACACTTCCAGGGGAATTCAGGTGAACATAGCGAATTAAAATGCCGGTTTTGTCACAATGCCTGTCTGCCCGAAAATTAGCGGAGGATAACGATTCAACGCAGGTGATACAGGCCTTTGCTTCGAGGATCACAGAAGTAAAAAAACATAATTACTTAATTTAAAAACGTAATAGATTCTTCCAGGTCAACTGTGTCAGAAAGTGTTTCACCTACACAAAACAAACCGGAGTCTGCTTAGAATGAGTAAAAACATAATGCACAGTCGGCATGATGAATATCATAAATTAACCCGTGGTGAACGAATTGGTTATGGCATGGGCGACTTTGCGCAAAACCTGGTTTTCGGCACAATTGGGGGTTTTCTGGCTTTGCATATGCTGACGGTAAATACCATCAGCACGGCAACGGCAGGCTTTATTTTTCTTTTTGTCCGCATCATTAATGTGTTTTGGGATCCGATGGTCGGAACCTACGTGGATAAACGAACCTCGAAAGCAGGGAAATATCGTCCGTGGCTGTTACGAGCCGGCGTTCCGCTGGTGATCCTGTCGGCATTACTGTTCGCGCCAATCCCTGGGGTGAAAGGTTCGGTGGCTTTCGCCTTTATTATTTATCTGGCGCTGGACCTGGTTTATTCCTTAGTCAATATTCCCTATGGCTCGCTGAATGCCTCGCTGACCCGCGACCCGGAATCGATCGATAAGCTGACCAGTACCCGCATGATGCTGGCCAACAGCGCCAACCTGCTGGTCTATACCCTGTTCCCGATGTTTGTGCAGATGGCGGCGCCGAAAGATCGCAGCCTGAAAGACACCGGCTTTTTTGGCCTTGAGCTGAATCTCGGCAACTATACCGATCCGTCGGCGAACTACGCCTGGTTTGGCGTGTACGCCATCTATATGATCATCGGCGCGGTGGCCCTGTTTATCTGCTACAAATGCACCAAAGAACGCGTTGTCGCGACCGCCGAGCAGACCGCCAACGTCAAAACTACCGACCTTTTCCACGAGCTCAGACATAACCGTCCGCTGGTTATTCTCGGCATGTTCTTTATGCTGGCCTTTACCTTCATGTTCTTCATGAACACCGTTAACGGCTTCTTCAACCAGTTCGTCGTCGGCCACTCCGAATGGATGGGCGCCGTGGGCCTCGTCGCGTCTATTCCCGGCATCGCCTTCCCGGTGTTCTGGCCGAAACTGAAAAAAATCTTTGGTAAAAAAGGCTTCTTCCATCTGTTCCTCGCCATGTTCATCGTCGGCGAACTGCTGACCTACGTCTGGTCCCGCGAAGGGATGCACGACGCCCTGTGGCTGGCCTACATCGCCACCTTTATTAAACAGTGGGGCTTAACCTCCGCCACCGGCTTTATGTGGGCGCTGGTACCGGAAGTTATCGCGTACGGCGAATTAAAATCGGGCAAACGCAATGCCGCCATTATCAATGCCATTATGGGACTCTTCTTCAAGATCGGCTTCACCATCGGCGGCGCTATCCCACTGTGGCTGCTGGCGGTGTATGGATTTAATGAAAGCGGCGCCGTGCAGAGCGCCAGCGCCATCGATGGGATCATTATGACCGCGGTGTGGATCCCAATCGCGCTGGCCGCTATTTCGATGGTGATCATGCAGGTTTATCCGATCTCCGATAAACATGTTACCGACATCAACCGTCAGCTGGATGAGATCCGCGTGTAGTTAAAAAAATTATAAATCAGACCGATCCTTAACTTTCCATTTTAAAAGGTGTAATGAAATGTCACTTATTCAAAACCCGATATTACGCGGCTTTAATGCCGACCCCAGTATTATTCGCGTCGAGGAAACGTACTATATTGCCAACTCGACGTTTGAGTGGTTCCCGGGCGTGCGTTTACATGAGTCGAAAGACCTGAAAAACTGGAACCTGCTGCCTTCGCCGCTCTCCACCACCACCCTGCTGGACATGAAGGGCAACCCCTCCTCCGGCGGCATTTGGGCGCCGGCGCTTTCCTGGGCCGATGGGCAATTCTGGTTGGTGTATACCGATGTGAAGGTCACCGAAGGCGCCTTCAAAGACATGACCAACTATCTGACCACCGCGAAGGATATTCGGGGCCCGTGGAGCGACCCGATCAAGCTGAACGGCGTCGGGTTTGACGCCTCGCTGTTCCATGACGACGATGGCCGGAAATATATCGTCCAGCAAACCTGGGATCACCGGGAGTATCATCACCCCTTCGATGGCATTACCTTAACGGAGCTGGATACCAAAACGCTGAAGTTAATGCCGGAAACCGCGCGCACCATCTACCGCGGCACCGCCGTGGCGCTGGTCGAGGGGCCGCACCTCTATAAACTGAACGGCTACTACTATCTGTTTGCCGCCCAGGGCGGCACCGTGTTTACCCACCAGGAGGTGGTGGCGCGGTCGAAAACCCTCGAGGCCGACAGCTTCGAAACCGAGCCGGGCGACGTGTTCTTAACCAACGTCGATACCCCAGACAGCTACATCCAGAAACAGGGCCATGGCGCGCTGGTCTCCACCCCGGAAGGCGAATGGTATTACGCCTCGCTCTGCGCCCGGCCATGGAATCGCCCGGGGGAATCCATCTACGACCCGCGCGGCTGGTCAACCCTCGGCCGGGAAACCGCGATCCAGAAAGTATACTGGGACGACGAAGGCTGGCCGCGTATTGAAGGCGGTCACGGCGGGAAAACCTTCGTCGAAGGGCCAAAAGACGCCATCTTCACCGAAAGCGCCAGCGATAATAGCCAGCAGGATGACTTTACCTCCCCAGCGCTCGACCCGAACTGGAATACTCTGCGGGTGCCGTTTACGGCCAAAATGGGCACCACCGGCGACGGCAAATTAACCTTAATCGGCCAGGGTTCGTTAGCCAATACGCATGACCTGTCGCTGATTGCCCGCCGCTGGCAGGCCTTCTATTTTGACGCCGCGGTGAAGGTGAAATTCGAACCCTTCAGCTACCAGCAGATGGCCGGATTAACAAACTACTATAACGACCGCCACTGGAGCTTCGTCTTCCTGACCTGGAATGAAATTAACGGCAAGGTCATCGAAGTCGGCGAAAATAACCGCGGAAAATACACGTCGTACCTGAAAGATAACGCCATCAAGGTGCCGGACGGCGTGGAATACGTCTGGTTCCGGACCAAGGTCCGCAAGCAGACCTACAGCTATGAATACAGCTTCGATGGCGTGTCGTTCACCGAGATCCCGGTCCTGCTGGATGCCGCGGTACTGTCCGATGACTATGTGTTGCAGAGCTACGGCGGGTTCTTTACCGGGGCGTTCGTCGGCCTGGCGGCAGTAGACTACGCCGGGTACGGCACCCAGGCTGAGTTTTATCAGTTCGAGTATCAGGAGCTGGGCGATAGGTTAGCGGCCGATGGCAGTTACAGCTGGGAGGCTGGCGAGACGCGGGATAAGTAAGAGAGGGCGGGCCCACGCTACCGGTGAGGTAGCGTGGGTTTTGTGCTGTGTGTGATGTAATTAAAGCGAGCGCTGTAGGATGTCAGTCTGCGGGGCGCAGCCGGGCCTTCAGCTCTTCGGGAGTAAACGGCGGATCTCGCCGGTGCAGCATTGCATGGCAATTGGGACATACCGGGATCAGATCGGTTTCAGGGTTCAGACGGTAGTCCTGCTTGATCCCGGCCAGCGGAATGAGATGGTGGATATGGATAAAACCCTGGCCGATTTCGCCATAGCGGCTGGCCATATCCAGACCGCATACCTGACACCGGCAGCCATGCAGGCGAAGCGCCGCCTGACGAGCCTGACGGTCGCGCTCATAGCGATTGACCACCACCTGCATCGCCGCCCCTTCCACGAACTCCATAGTTGTCTGTCCCTCATCGGGGAAAAGCGCAACCTCGTCATCGCCAGCGCCCTGCGACGCGATCGTAAATCCTTGATCCAGTAACAGACGCACGCATTTGGATTTAATCCCTCCGCTGAAATCCGCCGGGGTAAATTCCGTGCCTGTCGCAAGCGTGGCCGCTAACCCGACGATGGCTTTTGAAGGATACCGACGCCCCTCAAACTCGATCTCATACAGACGCGCGCTTTTAAACTGATGCGCAACGCCTGCATCGTAAGCGCGAATGGCGGCGATGATGCATTCCCTGGATAAATGGTCCGGTAGTTTTTTCATAAGACATAGCTATCTGATGGCGCGAAGCTTGAGTATAAATAGAAAGCTATGGGCTTTTCGAACAAATAACTAGCAGTGATAGTTAAATCGCGATCCACGTAGAACCGCCGCATCTGGTGGGTTGATCGGCAAGGATTTTGCGAGCATCATCGCATTTATTATTGAACGCAAGATCATTCTGCTGTTTGCGCAGGGGATTAGCTACCAGGACATTAGCCGAGAGTTCGAAGATTTATATGCTTTCAGCATGTCAACCGCCACCATCAGTGTAGTACGATAAAGTTACCCCTGAACTAAAACAGTGGCAACAGCACCCGCTGGAAAAGGTTTACCCCTTCGTCTGGCTGAACGTATTCACTATAAAGTCCGTGAGAATGGCCGTTATCAGAGCAAAACGGTTTATACCGTTCTGGCGCTGAATCTGGCAGGCAAGAAAGAAACTCTGGGCCGGTATCTATAAGAAAGTAAAGGCGCTAACTTCTGGCTGTCTATATTAAGCGACCTGAAAAACTGGGGCATTGAAGACATCCTGATCGCCTGCGTGCGCGGGCTGACCGGCTTCCCGGAGGCGATAAACAGCATTTATCCGCAGACAGAGGTTCAGTTGTGCGTCATTCACCAAATCAGTAACTCGATTAAATACGTGGCCTCAAATGACCATAAAGCTTTTATGGCTGATCTGAAACCGGTATATCGCGCGGGGTCGAAAGAAGCCGCAGAAACGGTGCTGGATGAACTGGAAGCGAAATGGGATCAGCAGTATCCAGTGTTGCTCCAGTCGTGACGACGCAAGTGGGAAAATCTGTCAGCATACAATAGAATTTAAGAAACACGGAGTCAGTAAAATACTGTAAGTGAAAAGTGATGCGGAAAGTTAAAACCTCGGTGCAACAACTAAACTCATTGATAAGTTTTTTACTGCGATAATCGATAGATTTGCAGACTATAGGCGTGCGAATGAATAGTCACCTAAAAGCTGGCAGGTAATAATTAACAATGCTGTAACAGTTATATGGCTTTCAGGCAGCGTATTATTATACGCTGCCTTTTTCAACTTGCCGTAATAAAGCATGTTTTTGGATAACTATTAAAAAGTGAATAATTGTAAACAGCTTCATTTTTGTAATATGAGTTAGGATAGAAGTTGACTTCTTTGCCAAGCAGAGATGCTAAAATTGCCACATGCAGCCTGTCGGTATTGACAACTTTATACTCTTCAAGAAAGTTTATCATGCAACGGGTAGAATTACGCGCCAGAAATTCATTATCCCAATAATCGCCATTCCAGGTGAGCGAAATATCATGATTGTTTTCTTTGTAGTCTCCAGTTAGAGATTCGGAGTCCGTTCTGAAGCAGTTGGCCTGTTTTTTATAGACGGGTTTAAGTGACAGGTATTTATTAAGATCGAGATAAAATGCCATATCATCAGTAATGAATACGTTCTTGTTTGGTTCGTAGTTGAGAGATTTAATATAATCGAAGGTGATATTTTCGCGACAAAAAACAACAAACTTATCAATATTGTTGATGAATAAATCGCTATACCCTCTGATTGTCGACGGCATTATTATTACTTTATGAAATTTCCCAATATTATTCTGGATAAAGTCATGACCTTCAGAATACAATCCTTCTATCAGGTTTCCTCCGCCTCCAAAAATTAAAATATCAGTTTCAGAACTGTAGCACTCGCCATCTCTGTAAGGGATATAGGTAAGAGCATTTCGTTCAAAAAAGTCATACGTCGCAGATGCAATTACACCATCTCCAGCATTACCAGGGTTTGCCTTATAGACAAATCGATGAGATAGATGATAAGATTTTAGAAGCAAATCAAATTTTAACTTCATATTGGTCATTTTTTATCCTGTTTAACAGAAGCTACCGACTGCTATCTTACACTACTTCAATTCACTAATATCATAGAAAAGTCTAGGTTACAAAGGAAGGGTTACAATGAAGAAAATTCTTATAATGACGCCGGACATTGAGGGGCCTGTCCGTAACGGCGGTATTGGTACTGCTTTCACTGCTCTTGCCACTACTTTGGCAAAAAAGGGGTATGATGTTGATGTATTGTATACATGTGGCGACTATTCTGAATCATCTGTATCGAAATTTAGCGACTGGTCACGTATTTATAGTACCTTTGGTATCAATCTGCTAAGAACCGGACTGATAAAAGAGATTAATATTGATGCACCGTATTTTAGAAGGAAAAGTTATTCAATTTATCTCTGGTTGAAAGAAAATAACATCTATGACACTGTTATTTCTTGTGAGTGGCAGGCAGATCTTTATTACACTTTATTAAGCAAAAAGAATGGAACGGATTTTGAAAATACAAAGTTCATTGTAAATACTCACAGTTCAACGTTATGGGCTGATGAAGGTAATTACCAGCTTCCATATGATCAGAACCATCTTGAACTCTATTATATGGAGAAAATGGTGGTTGAAATGGCGGATGAAGTTGTTAGTCCGTCTCAGTATTTAATTGATTGGATGTTGAGTAAGCACTGGAATGTTCCTGAAGAACGTCATGTAATTTTAAATTGCTAGCCATTTCAAGGGTTTGTGACGAGAGATGATGTTACAGTTAAAATAAATGAAAAGCCAGCTTCTGGCGTTGAGCTTGTATTTTTCGGCCGCCTTGAAACCCGTAAAGGACTTGACATATTCCTGCGTGCATTAAGAAAACTATCTGATGAAGATAAAGAGAGCATTTCTGGAGTAACCTTCCTCGGAAAAAATGTCACTATGGGGAAAACTGATTCATTTACTTATATTATGAATCAGACTAAAAATTTGGGACTCGCAGTTAATGTCATCAGCGACTATGATCGTACCAACGCTAATGAATATATAAAAAGAAAAAATGTATTAGTCATCATTCCATCACTTGTAGAAAACTCACCCTATACTGTTTATGAATGCTTGATTAATAACGTTAATTTCCTCGCTTCAAACGTTGGTGGAATTCCAGAGCTTATTCCGCAGGAGCATCATGCGGAAGTTCTATTTATTCCTACACCTGTCGATTTATACGGGAAAATCCACTATCGCTTAAAAAATATAAATATAAAACCAGGGCTTGCTGAATCACAAGACAATATTAAAGAAGCTTGGTTTGTCGCAGTTGAACGAAAAAACAACCGCGCATTCAAGAAAATCGATGAAGCTAACAGCCCGTTAGTTAGCGTGTGTATAACTCACTTCGAACGTCACCATTTGCTTCAGCAAGCACTCGCATCAATAAAATCTCAGACGTACCAAAATATTGAGGTCATCTTGGTTGATGATGGAAGTACGACAGAAGATTCTCATCGTTATTTGAATCTCATCGAGAATGATTTTAACTCTCGAGGCTGGAAAATTGTCCGTAGTTCTAATAACTATCTGGGTGCTGCAAGGAATTTGGCTGCGCGACACGCCTCTGGCGAATATCTGATGTTTATGGACGATGATAATGTTGCTAAGCCTTTTGAGGTAGAAACGTTTGTTACTGCAGCATTAAACTCTGGGGCCGATGTGTTAACCACACCAAGCGATCTTATTTTTGGTGAGGAGTTCCCTTCTCCGTTCCGTAAAATGACGCACTGCTGGCTTCCGTTAGGGCCTGATTTAAATATCGCCAGCTTTAGTAACTGCTTTGGCGATGCTAATGCGCTGATCAGGAAAGAGGTTTTCGAAAAAGTTGGCGGATTTACTGAAGATTACGGTTTAGGTCATGAAGACTGGGAGTTTTTTGCCAAAATATCATTACAGGGATATAAATTGCAAATCGTCCCGGAACCTCTATTTTGGTATAGAGTTGCAAACTCCGGCATGTTGTTAAGTGGAAATAAGAGTAAAAATAACTACCGCAGTTTCCGTCCTTTTATGGATGAGAATGTTAAATATAACTATGCAATGGGGTTGATACCTTCCTACCTCGAGAAGATTCAAGAACTTGAGAGTGAAGTGAATCGCTTGCGGAGCATCAATGGTGGTCATTCTGTCAGTAACGAGTTACAACTTTTAAATAATAAGGTTGATGGTCTTATTTCTCAGCAAAGAGATGGCTGGGCCCATGACCGTTTTAATGCTCTGTATGAAGCAATTCATGTCCAAGGCGCAAAACGAGGCACCAGCCTGGTTCGCCGGGTTGCCCGGAAAATGAAATCAATGTTAAAATAAAGTAATATTCGGGGCCCGAAAGGGCTCCGCAAAAATAATATTAACTTTCAGCTAATTTTAAATTTGTCTGTAAATAACCCTGTTTTAGTTGCATGCATTTTTGAGTTCCCGGCCAGATTTGACCCTGGCCCAAATTCAGTGCAGTGCTAAATCAGAGATCTTCGTCTTTCCGGAGA
>NZ_JAGRQY010000328.1:0-2429 GCF_018223905.1 Klebsiella sp. 28 | reverse complement strand
CCTGATGGCGCAGCGCCAGCGCCTGCTGACGGGCGCGGGTTTCGCTGAGTTTGTTCTCCAGCTCGCCAATCTCTTTTTTCATCCGCGCCAGGGTTTCATCCACCAGCTGCACTTCATGATCCAGCTGAGCGATAAGGTCGGTCAGCTTTTGTTTTTCGATCAGCGCCGCCCGGGCCAGATCTTCTTTCTCTTTGCGCAGGGCCAGCTCGGCTTTTTCCTGCCATTCCGCCTGCTGGGCGACCGCCTGCTCAATACGACGTGACAGCTGTTTCTTTTCCGCCAGCGCGCGGGCCGATGTCGAACGCACCTCAACCAGCGTGTCTTCCATCTCCTGGATCATCAGACGCACCAGCTTTTGCGGGTCCTCCGCTTTCTCCAGAAGGGAGTTGATGTTGGCGTTCACGATGTCGGCAAAACGAGAAAAAATACCCATAATTTCAATCCTCATAGTTCTGGTTTCAGGCATTCACCTGTGGCTTAGCTAATACAAATGGCGTGCCAACTTCTTATCTTATTGATTTTAAAGAGGGTGGTTGCGAAACGTGTTGGGCATTGCTACAGTCACCTGGTTAATTACACTACTTAATGGCGAAATTCATCATGGCGCAGTACAAGGATAATCTGCTGGGCGAGGCCAACAGCTTTCTCGAGGTGCTGGAACAGGTTTCCCGGCTGGCCCCGCTGGATAAACCGGTGCTGGTCATCGGCGAGCGCGGCACCGGGAAAGAGCTTATCGCTAACCGTCTCCACTACCTCTCCAGCCGCTGGCAGGGGCCGTTTATCTCGCTGAACTGCGCGGCGCTGAACGATAATCTGCTCGACTCGGAGCTGTTCGGCCACGAAGCCGGGGCCTTCACCGGGGCCAGCAAGCGCCATCCCGGGCGCTTCGAGCGCGCCGACGGCGGGACGCTGTTTCTCGATGAGCTGGCGACAGCCCCAATGCTGGTGCAGGAGAAGCTGTTAAGAGTGATTGAATATGGCGAGCTGGAGCGCGTGGGCGGCAACCAGCCGCTGCAGGTTAACGTCCGGCTGGTGTGCGCCACCAACGCTGACCTGCCGCAGATGGTCGAGGAAGGTCATTTTCGCGCCGACCTGCTCGACCGCCTGGCCTTCGACGTGGTACAGCTCCCCCCGCTGCGCGACCGGCAGAGCGACATCATGCTGCTCGCCAACCAGTTTGCCATCCAGATGTGCCGCGAACTCGGTCTGCCGCTGTTTCCCGGCTTTAGCGCACGAGCGACCGCGACGCTGCTCGGCTACCGCTGGCCGGGGAATATTCGCGAACTGAAGAACGTGGTTGAGCGCTCGGTGTATCGCCACGGCGACAGCGAACATGAGCTGGACGCGATTATTATTAACCCTTTTCGTCAGTCCCCCGGATCTCCGCAGGAAGCCGCGCCCGGCGATGAGCTGCCCGCGCTACCGCTGGATCTGCGCGATTTCCAGCTCCAGCAGGAAAAACGCCTGCTGCAGCGGAGTCTGGAGCAGGCGAAGTATCATCAGAAGCTGGCGGCGGAGCTGCTGGGATTAACCTATCACCAGCTCCGCGCGCTGCTGAAAAAGCATCAGCTGTGAGAGGCGCGCGGCAGCAGCAGCGCGCTCACCGCCATCGCCCCCAGACATAAGACGGCGTTAAACCACAGGGCATACTGGGCGGCATGGGCCATGCCCAGCGGTAAAAACAGCGTGAAAAGTGACGCTGTCACGGCGATACCCATCGCCCCGCCCAGCGAGCTGCCCATCTTATAGATCCCCGAGGCGACACCGATTTTGTTCTCCGGGGCATTGGCCACCGCGGTATCCGTCGATGGCGTGGCGTAGCAGCCCAGCCCGAGGCCAAACAGCACGTTGCTGGCGAACACCACCCCGATATACAGCGCCTTTTCGAGAAAGGTGCAGCATATCAGCGCGATGGCGATAGCGGTCAACACCGGACCGGCCATCATCGGCAGCCGGGCGCCATAGCGCTGCAGCAGCTTCTCGCCGACCCGGATCATCGCCAGGACGGTCACCAGATAGCCGAGGGTCATCATCCCGCTCTCCAGCGGCGTCAGGTGGTGCCCCTGCTGCAGCCAGATGCTGGCGATCATCATGGTGCCAATCGCTCCATTGAGCAGAAAGTTCGACAGCACTGCCGCACCGTAGGCCCGGTTACTAAACAGCGCAAAATCAATCAGCGCCGCCTCGCCTTTGCGCATGCCGTTGCGGATAAATATCGTCCCCGCCGCCAGCGCCCCGGCCAGCATGGTCAACGACAGCGGGCTGCTCCAGCCCCAGCCGTGGCCCTTGCTGATAAACAGATTCACCAGCACCAGCGCAACAATCAGGCTCAGCAGACCGCCGACGTCCAGCTTATGCTGGCTGGCGCTGGCGCTGCGGCTCTCCGGCGTGCCGCGCAGCAAAAACAGCGCCAGCGCCAGCCAGCATAA
>NZ_JAGRQY010000327.1:0-1148 GCF_018223905.1 Klebsiella sp. 28 | reverse complement strand
ATACATATATATTTCTTATATATATGTTAGTCAATGAGGATATTTGAAAAATTGGATTATTATTTCTTTTTATACGATGGGAACTTTTCTTTTAAAATGTTAAAGCAGTTGATAACATTTTCATGCTCTACTGAAAAATGATCTATACTCCTTTTCAGAAGATCATTGGCAACATCAACGATAAATTGACTTCTTTCACTATGATTATAGACAGTAAATACATCAGCTATCCAGTGATAGCAGCAAAGCGTCAACAAAATACAATAGTCTTGATATTCTTTAATACCTGATAAAAAAGTATATCCGTTATAATCTACTTGCCTTGTTCTTCTATAATATTGTCTAAGCGTAGGCTTCATTATTATTAAATGGTTTTTAACTATATCATAGTGAATGTCATCCTGAACGTAGTCGTTTTTAAGAAAGAAACTATTACTATGAACATATAATGCATAGGCAATTGTTTCAGTACAGATTCCATATTCCTCGCATAAAGCCTTTGAGACAACAGGATTGTTTTCTATATATTTTATAAACTCACTTTCCTTCAAGTTTTTTGTTTTGGTTTTCTTCATATATTTCTCACCATTATTATATTCGATTAACGACGGAAGGTTTCTGGTCTTTTCCACTCAAACACTTCAGAATGTTTTTCTTTAGTTCTTACACTTTTAATCTGATTGGCTTTACGCTGAGAACGGATCTGTTCACGCGCCACACACAACACTTTTCTTCGTTCTTCATCAGTCAACCTAGACTTTTTTACTTCCGTGGCTTCTGATACTGCATCATTTAAAAAATTTCTTTCTGATAATGAAACCTTTCTCAATCGTCCATAGTTGTCTATATTTCTAACTCTTGGTTTTCTTTCTTTTTTTACTTTAATACCATCAGAAACATCCACTTCACTTACTATTTTTTGTTCTGGTACAACATTGTCTTTATTGTTTTTAATCCTATTTGCTTCTCTTAGAGCACGAACAATATCACGAGACTTGAACATAACTTCACGTCTTTCTTTTGGCTTTAATTTTTTACCTTTTGCTATTGTTGCCTCATTCAGCATATTATCAAAAATTGATTTTTCATATTCAGTAAGAATTTTTATCCATCCTTTTCTTTGCTTCGTCTTTTTCTCAATTTTATTT
>NZ_JAGRQY010000326.1:0-1353 GCF_018223905.1 Klebsiella sp. 28 | reverse complement strand
CTGCGTAGCAGTGTATAGGTGGGCATTGCTTTATTTTTATATCTCCTAACGGAGCTAAAAATAACGACAATGTTTAAAGTTTTTCTATACTTAAATAATAACTCTAGTTTTATAGGCTGTGAAATTTACAGGGCTAGATTCGGATGAACGGCTGAGGTATTACACGAATCTTAATGATTATGGTTTTAGAGAGCGCCCGTAAGGGCAAAAGTAGTTTAATTAGTCTCCCGCCGTAGGCGGGAACGTGAATTTTATTAAAATTGAGTTGAAAATCTTTAGTTGATAACTGAAATTCCTAAAATAACAGACTCTTTTATGTGCTGCACAAATCACAGCTTAGTTATGAGAAATAGAATGGATATTAACAGGTTAAATGAAAAGCACTAATATGTAAAAATAAGTAACGCGGAGAGGTCTGGTTTTGAAAGCTAGGTGGATTTTACATATCATGTTTTTAAATTTCATTATTTCCAATATTCCATCACTTTTAGTTTAATTGGTCTAACCTGTTTTATGTGAGTGAGCGCTAGCAAGGTATGAGAATAAAACCCATGATTGGAACAAACCATCATTAATAGGGCAAGCCCTATTCAGCATAGTGATTGTTTATGACAATCACGAAGTGCTGTTTTTGACAAAAGCAAATAAATATAAGAAGAGTATTATCTATTTAGCTGAGGGTGGATAAGATGAGTGAATATAATTCAAATAATAATGAGAAGAAAAACAAAAAACAACTTGAACATATTAATCTATGCATTACACGAGATTTTTATTTTTATGGTAAGTTTTACGATGAGCTAAAAGGTATCATCAAATCATATAATGATGAGATAATGGAAATCAAAAGCGATATAGGCGAAAAAATAACTTTAAGTCTTTTGTGTGATCATGGTGATAACATTAATAGCGAAATAAAAGAGGTGATGGATGATGCTGATATATCATTTAAAACTGTGACTGAACGTTTCAGAGAGAGTGTTTTGGAAAAAATGATTAATTGGCTAGATAGTGGGAGGATTGTGCATTCTGACGTTCCGATGATTATTACAATTTTTCAACAGGAAGTTTATGGGTTCAATTTTAGAAAATTAAAAATAAGATCATATATAAATGACGGGTTAATTAAGAAGTTCGGTAAAAGTATTGATCATGGGATGGTTAAATGGTAGAAGGCTCAGGCTGCGAAAAAGAGAATATGATTGGCTATAGCTCAATACATAATAATTTGAAAGCTATGTGTGGAAAATATTTTATTGATTATTATTTGACAAATAAAAAATGTCGATGTAAATAAAATGAAGATACAAAAAAAGCCAACTTATCAAAGTTGACTTTTTAAGGACTAAAAAA
>NZ_JAGRQY010000325.1:0-1361 GCF_018223905.1 Klebsiella sp. 28 | reverse complement strand
AAATAGGCGTCAGCATAGCCGTTCCCGACCGCCTGCATAAAGGCGAAGCAGTGGTCAAAATCCGGGGTGTTCAGGTCGTCAAAGAACAGACCGCCGATGCCGCGCTGCTCCTGGCGGTGCTTGAGATAGAAGTAATCATCGCACCATTTTTTATAGCGCGGATAGACTTCCTCGCCGAACGGCAGACACAGATCGCGGGCGGTACGATGCCAGTGGACGGCATCCTCTTCAAAGCCGTAGTAAGGGGTTAAATCAAAGCCGCCGCCGAACCACCACACCGGGTCGGCGCCAGGCTTTTCGGCAATAAAAAACCGCACGTTGGCATGGCTGGTGGGCACGTAGGGGTTCAGCGGATGAACCACCAGCGAGACGCCCATGGCTTCAAAACTGCGTCCGGCCAGCTCCGGGCGGTGCGCGGTGGCGGAGGCAGGCATGGCGTCGCCATGGACGTGGGAAAAGTTGACCCCCGCCTGCTCGAACACCCGGCCTTCGCGCAGCACCCGGCTGCGTCCGCCGCCACCGCCTTCCCGCTGCCAGGCATCTTCAATAAACGGCGCGCCATCCACGGCGCTCAGCTGCTGACAGAGGCTGTCCTGGAGCTGGAGCAGAAAAGTTTTTACCTGCGCGGCATCGGGTTTCATTAACGTCTCTTCGAATGGGCTTTCTGGTTATCGAACCAGTGGAAATAGCTGATAATGCCGTTGGCAATCGCGGTGGCGATTTTCTGCCGGAAGGCGGTGGTGCCGAGCAGTTTCTCCTCGTTCGGGTTGGTGATAAACGAGGTTTCCACCAGCACGGACGGTATGGATGGTGACTTCAGCACCACGAACGCCGCCTGCTCGGTATTGCGGCTGTGCAGCTTATGTACCGGCTTGATCTTTTTCAGGATATGCGAGCCCAGCGTCAGGCTGTTTTTGATGGTGTCGGTCTGCACCAGATCGAACAGTACCTGCTGCAGCAGATGGTCTTTATCCGTCGCTTTCTTACCGGCGACCTCATCGGCGCGGTTTTCGCGATCGGAGAGGTATTTCGCCATGGCGCTACTGGCGCCGCGGTTTGACAGGGCGAACACCGAGGCGCCGGCGGCGCTCGGGTTGGTAAAACCATCGGCGTGGATTGACATAAACAGATCGGCGCCGTGCTGATGGGCGATCTCCACGCGGTCGTAAAGCGGGATAAAGGTATCCCCGGTGCGGGTCAGGCGGGCGTCGATGCCGTTGCTGCGCAAAATGCTGCGCACGTTCTTAGCGATCGCCAACACCACATGCTTCTCTTTCGAGCCGTTATGGCCGATAGCGCCGGTATCGATGCCGCCGTGGCCCGGATCTAACATTACAATCCGGCGACCCCCGGTCTTTTTG
>NZ_JAGRQY010000324.1:0-721 GCF_018223905.1 Klebsiella sp. 28 | reverse complement strand
GCCTTTACTAACATCTGTTGTGGATAAATTTGCTGCCGAAAGAGTAGCGGCTAACGCCGCAGCTCTTTCATCAGCAAGTATGAACAGAATTGTTTGATACGCCACTAAAATGTCATCACCACTCGGGGTTAACCCTTTGCCCCGACCAATCAGATAATTCGTTACTTCTTGCCATTCCGATAGTGTCCAAACTTTTTGTTTTTGGCTCATTTTTTTGAAAATATGCTTCGCTCGTTCGTCTAAAGGCAGGCCAATTCTACGTTCTAAGTTTCTCGCTAATAAGCGGTCTCGCAACAAGCGTAATTGGTCTTTTTCTAACTTGAAATGAGTAATGTTTAAAGAAACGACCTCAGCAGGTGTGAGTTGGATCGTTTTCACGCCGACTGTACTGTAAAAGGTCAACTGATTTTCTGTGATTTTGACTTTATTACCTTGTTGTACATACGGAAAGATTTCTTGAAACAATTGATCTGGCAAAAACATACCAAAGCTTGATAAATAATTATGGAAGTTTGCAACATTGATTAATTGATCCTGGACTTTCAGATTAAATGAACGTTCAAAAACACTGTGAATGGTTCCCATCTTGCCATATTGGTGGATAGGAAAAATGTAGTCACTAATGACTAGTTGGTTATTCAACCGTAATGCCTAGTTTCTCAGCATACGCTTCTAGGGCTTTTTCAAAACAGCCTAGAGGTGCTCTAACTGTCCCTGCACC
>NZ_JAGRQY010000323.1:0-1430 GCF_018223905.1 Klebsiella sp. 28 | reverse complement strand
ATATGTTGGGGATGTATAGTGATTTTACCCCTAAATTTGTGAAGAAATATGCTAATTTATCAGAAGAGATGAATTGGAATGGCAACAGTTTTTTTGACAAATTTTATAAGGTGCAGAACTTCTTTCCGTATGCTATTCCGATTGTCCTTGACAATGAGCCTCCTCGGATGTGACGATCTTCGGCAGGAGCTAACAGTTAAAGTTAGACTGCCTCGCTAGCGTTAGCACATCCGAGCTCATTATCAAGGATTCGCTGCGCCAATCTCTGGTTACGGTAACCAACCGGTGTCTCGTAGCCAAGTGTACCGTGCAACCGAAGGTGGTTCCACCAATTGACATAGTCAAATAACTCCAAATCCAATTGTTGTAAGGTTTCAAATGTGTATTGATAGACAAATTCTACTTTCAACGACTTATAAGTTGATTCAGCTACGGCATTATCAAAAGGACAGCCTTTATGACTCAATGATCGATTGATGTCAAAAGTTGTTAATAATTCATCAATAGCTTGGTTATCAAACTCTTTTCCACGATCAGTATGAAAAATCTCAACCTCTGTCAGAGGTTGTTTGATACGGCTAAATGCTTTTTTTACTAGAACGGCATCTTTATGTTCTCCACAAGAATAGCCGAGAATTTCTCGATTGAACAGATCCAAAATGAAACAGACATAATTCCATTTTTTCCCGACTCGTACATAAGTCAAGTCTGTTACGATCGCTTCTAATGGGTTGTCTCTTAAGAATTTACGATTCAATACGTTTGTCGTTTTGGCTTCATTGCAAGTAGAATGATGTACTTTAAAATAAGCAACAGTATAGCTCGATTTTAATCCTCTATTTTTCATGATTCTACTAATTTTTCGTCGGCTGATCTGAATGCCTCGTTTTGATAAGGCTTTTTTTATTTTTCTTGAGCCGTAGGCCTTTCGGCTGCGGATAAATTCTTCAGCGACTACTTCTTCAAGTTCTGATTCGTCTTTCTTTGGTTTTGATTGATAATAATAGGACTGACGTGATAGACCTAATATTCTGCACATCGCTGATATAGGGTAAAGATGCTTATTCGCATCGATTACTTGTCTCTTCGTCCGAATATCAGCGCTGCTTGCTTTAAAATATCATTTTCCATTTCTAATTGCTGGTTTCTTTTACGTAGTTCTAACAATTCTTTTTGTTCAGGCGTAAGATTATCTTTTTCTTTGAATGAACCACTCGTTTTAAATTGCTTTACCCATTTGTCAAATGCTGAAGCCGTTAGTTCATATTCTCGAATGATTTCTACACGTGGCTTTCCAGCTAAGTAAAGATTGACGATTTGTTGCTTGAATTCTTGTGAAAAAGTTCTTCGTGTTCTCTTAGACATAAAAATTCCTCCTGGTATGTTTTCTTCTAGTCTACACACCTTAATTTTTCTGTCTAGTTAATTGT
>NZ_JAGRQY010000322.1:0-610 GCF_018223905.1 Klebsiella sp. 28 | reverse complement strand
CCGACTACAGCCCCAGGATGCGACGAGCCGACATCGAGGTGCCAAACCTCCCCGTCGATGTGGACTCTTGGGGGAGATAAGCCTGTTATCCCCAGGGTAGCTTTTATCCGTTGAGCGATGGCCCTTCCATACGGAACCACCGGATCACTAAGCCCGACTTTCGTCCCTGCTCGAGTTGTAGCTCTCGCAGTCAAGCTCCCTTATGCCTTTACACTCTGTGAATGATTTCCAACCATTCTGAGGGAACCTTTGGGCGCCTCCGTTACCTTTTAGGAGGCGACCGCCCCAGTCAAACTGCCCATCTGACATTGTCTCCCACCATGATCAATGGTGCGGGTTAGAAATCCAACACAGCTAGGGTAGTATCCCACCAACGCCTCCACGTAAGCTAGCGCTCACGTTTCAATGGCTCCTACCTATCCTGTACAAGCTGTGCCGAATTTCAATATCAGGCTACAGTAAAGCTCCATGGGGTCTTTCCGTCCTGTCGCGGGTAACCTGCATCTTCACAGGTACTAAAATTTCACCGAGTCTCTCGTTGAGACAGTGCCCACATCGTTACGCCTTTCGTGCGGGTCGGAACTTACCCGACAAGGAATTTCGCTACCTT
>NZ_JAGRQY010000321.1:0-610 GCF_018223905.1 Klebsiella sp. 28 | reverse complement strand
CCCCTTAAGCGCCGGGTTGGCGACGCGGAACACCAGTTCGGTCAGCTGGTTGGCAGCCCCTTCACGGAAGATAAATTGCTGGCCGCCCACGTCCAGTCCCTGCTCCCCCAGGGGCGGAAAGCCCAGCAGCGCCTGCCAGCGATCGCGCACCGCCTGCGGATTGACCACCTCGAACACCGCCTGCTCAAGCGCAATGTCGCCCAGCGGATGCGGCGCGTCCAGCCTCTGGGCGCGCAGCCGCGTCAGCCGGGTGGCGTCGTCTTCTCCCCACTGCAGCACAAAGGGATAGACCAGCCCGGCAGTGTCGCCATCGATGGTGAAGATCCGCCAGCGGATGATATTGCCCTGCGGATCGTTGCGCTGGCCATCGACAATCGGTGACACTGTCACCCCTGTGCGACGCAACTGGTCATGGGTGGCGTCGATGTCGTCGCTGCGCAGCGCCACCCGAAACAGCGCCTCATTCTCCGGCAGCAACCGTGCGGCGTCGCGCGAAAGGAGGAATTTGTCCGTCGCGGCGCGCAGTTCGTCCGGGTCGGCAATGGCGAGGAATTCGATATAGGTCAGGCCAAAATAGCTCAGCGCATTACGGGTTCCCCACCCCGGATGC
>NZ_JAGRQY010000320.1:0-994 GCF_018223905.1 Klebsiella sp. 28 | reverse complement strand
CCGCCTATCAGCATGCGATTGATAAACTGGTCGCCGAAAAGGGCTATCAGAGCTGGGACGTCATCAGCCTGCGCGCCGATAACCCGCAAAAAGAGGCGCTGCGGGAAAAGTTCCTGAACGAGCACACCCATGGCGAAGACGAGGTGCGGTTTTTTGTCGAGGGCGCTGGCCTGTTTTGCCTGCACATTGGCGACGAGGTGTTCCAGGTGCTGTGCGAAAAGAACGATCTGATTTCGGTTCCCGCCCACACTCCGCACTGGTTTGATATGGGATCAGAACCGAACTTCACCGCCATTCGCATTTTTGATAACCCGGAAGGCTGGATCGCCCAGTTTACCGGCGACGATATCGCCAGCGCCTACCCGCGGCTGGCGTAACGTCAAACTGTCGTCAGTCTTAAACCGCCAGGCGCGGGCTTTGCCGGAGGCGGCGCATACCGCGCCTTCTCCGGGCTACCCGCCCCGCCGCCGGCGAGCGCCAACGCCTAAACTTCAATAAACTTCGGCGGATCAAAGGCGGTGATCGGCGGCAGCTCCTCTCGCCACGGGGCGATCTCCACCCAGCAGCTCTGGGCGCTACAGCCCTGTCCCAGGCGCGAACTGCCGCGATCCTCGGTTAATACGTTGGGATTACCGTGCTTATCGAGCGACCGTTCTTCCTTCGGATCCAGCGGGTCATACCAGGCGCCGGTGGACATCTGTACCACGCCGGGCAAAATCTGCTCGCTCAGGTGCACGCCCGCCAGAATCGCCCCGCGGTCGTTATAGACTTTCACCACGCTGCCTTCGCGGATATCCCTTGCCTGCGCATCGCTCGGATGCATCCACAGCGGCTCGCGTCCCTGAATTTTCGTCGCCAGGCTGACGCTGCCGTGGTCGTACTGACTGTGCAGGCGGGCGCGCGGCTGGCTGGAGAGCAGATGAAGCGGCCAGCGCGCCGCCTCCTGCCGCTGGCGGGCGGCCTCCTGTTCATCCCACCACGGATGGCCAGGGCA
>NZ_JAGRQY010000319.1:0-972 GCF_018223905.1 Klebsiella sp. 28 | reverse complement strand
GGAGTGATTATCGCCCGCGCCCGCCGTCGCGACATTCCTGACGCGGCGCTCAGCGCCGAAGAGCGCCAGAGGCTGGCGGCATTATTGCAAGAAGGAAAAGAACGATGAGCCTGTTGGTGGTTATCGTCGCGCTGCTGCTGGCTGGCGCGCTGGGGCTGCTGTACTTCCCGTGGTCGGGCAAAGGGGCGGTAGACCGCGATGCCCTCAACCGCGCCCTGTACCAGTCGCGCCTGCAGGAGCTGGTGCAGGAGCGCGGCGAGGACAACCCGGCGCTGGTCGTCGAGCTTCAGCGCACGCTGCTGACCGATATCCCGCCGCAGCCGCTGCCTGGCGAACGGCCGCTAAACCGCTGGGCGTTGTTTCCGGGCGCGCTGCTGCTGGTGGTCCTGAGTCTCGGCCTGTATCTGAAAACCAGCGATATTGGCCAGGTGCTGCTCTGGCAGCAGGCTGAACGACATTTTCCTGCGCTGTTGCAGCAGGTTAAGGACCCGACGGCGGCGCCGCTGCGAATGGATGAGCTGGCGGAGCTGCGGCTTGGCCTGCGCAGCCACCTGCAGGATACTCCGAACGACCTCGCCGGCTGGCAGCTGCTTGGGCGGCTGGGCCTGTTGTTAAACGATGGCGAGACGGCGATCGGCGCCTTTGGCCGGGCGCATGCTCTGGCGGCGGACGACCCGGCGGCGGCTTTCGATTACGCCAGCGCGCTGGTACGGGCGGGAGATAGCGGCCAGGTTCGGATGGGCGAGCTGCTGCTGCGTGACCTGCATCAGCGGCAGCCGAACAGCCTGCCGGTGCTGGAGATGCTGGCCCTGAGCGCGGTGCGCAATGAAGATTACCCCGAGGCCGTGGCGGCCCTGCAGGCGTTGCTGGCCCGGCTACCGGAAGGGGATGCGCGGCGCGAGGCGATCGTCCGCCAGCTGGCGCAGGCGCAGCAGCAGGCGCAATAACTGCCCGGCGGCGCTACGCTTGCGC
>NZ_JAGRQY010000032.1:0-35695 GCF_018223905.1 Klebsiella sp. 28 | reverse complement strand
TGCTCACCCACCTTGAGCCCCTGAGCTCGCTGTTTATCCCGGTAGATAATATTCATGGCCGCACCGCTAAAGCGGCGCTGCAGCAGATGGACCAGCAGCTGCAGGCCGGTGGGGTGCTGATCTTCTTCCCGGCGGGGGAAGTCTCCCGCCTCACCCGTCGCGGCATCCGCGATAAAAAATGGCACTCCGGCTTTATTAAGCTGGCGGCAAAATATCGCGCCCCGCTGCTGCCGGCGTGGATTAACGCCCGCAACAGCGCCCTGTTTTACGCCAGCACGCTGATATCAGACAACCTGCCGCTGCTCCTGCTGATGCAGCAGATGTTTCGCCGGCGCAACAGCAGCCTGCCGGTGCGTATCGGCCAGCAGATCCCCTGGTCGAACTGGTTCGATGCGCAGTCCAGCGCTCGCGAGCTTACCGGCCGCTGCTATCAGCACCTTGAACAGCTGCGCAAAGGGCTGCCGGGGCGGTTTAAAACCGAAAGCGCCATCGCCCGTCCGGAAGACCGGGCGCTGCTCAAACGCGAACTGCACAAGGCCGAATGCCTGGGCCGCACCGCCGATGGCAAAGTGATTTACCTCTGGCAGCGCAACGGCCAGGAGGACGCGCCGCTGCTGCGCGAGCTGGGACGCCTGCGGGAAATCGCCTTCCGCGCGGTCGGGGAAGGCAGCGGCAAACGGCGGGATATCGACGGGTATGACGACGACTATCTGCATCTGATCCTGTGGGATGAAGAAGACCTCGAGATCGTCGGCGCTTACCGCTTTATGCCGACGGCCATCCAGCTGGCAAAGCGCGGCCTGGAGGGGATCTACAGTTACAGTCTGTTCCATTACGACGGGCGGATGGACGATGTCCTGCAGCACGGCATTGAGCTGGGGCGCAGCTTTATCCAGCCGCGCTACTGGGGGCGTCGCGGGCTGGACTACCTGTGGTCCGGCATCGGCGCTTATCTGGCGCGCTATCCGCACTATCGCTATCTGTTTGGTCCGGTGTCGATTTCTGGCGGATTGCCGCCCGCCGCCCGCGATCTGCTGGTGGCATTCTACCGGCTGTGGTTCCCGGCGACGCATCCGCTGGCGGAGTCGCGTCGACCTTATCCGGCGTCGCTGCCCGACGTGCTGGCGCAGTTTGGCGGGGAGGATTACAACGACGACCTGGCCCGGCTGAAGTCCCTGCTCGGCAACCTCGGCTGCGCGATCCCCCCGCTGTATAAGCAGTACTCGGAAGTGTGCGAGCCGGGCGGCGTGCAGTTTATCGATTTCGGCAGCGACCCGGATTTCAACAACTGCGTGGATGGTCTGGTGCTGGTGGATCTCACCTACCTGAAGGCCAATCGCTACCAGCGCTATATTGGCGCGCATCTGGGTGCGCAAAAATCGGCATAAACGCTTTTTCCCGGCTTGCGGCGCGTTGCGCCTTAGCCGGGCTACCGTTTCCGACGGTTCGGTAGTCCGGAAAAGGCAAGTCAGGCGACGCCTCCGGGAAGCAGCGGGCAATGCAGCATCCGCCTTTCTCCGCGGCTTGCGGCTGATGCCTTAACCGGCCACAAGCCTTACCCCGCCCGGTAATACGGCTTATCGCCGAGGATCGTCGCCCGGTGCATGATCCGCCGCTGCGGCAGATAGTCGGCGTTGGCGTAATGCTGGGTCACCCGGTTATCCCAGATAGCGACATCGTTCGGCTGCCAGCGCCAGCGCACCTGAAACTCCGGTTTAGTGACATGAGCAAACAGGAAGTTCAGCAGCGCTGCGCTCTCTTTCTCACTCACCTCGACAATTCGCGTGGTAAAGCCTTCATTAACGAACAGCGCCTGCTTGCCGGTCACCGGGTGGGTACGTACTACCGGGTGCAGCAGCGGCGGATGCTTCGCCACCGCTTCCTGCCAGCGCCGATGCTCGGCTTCGGTCTTGTTGTACTTATACTCCTGGAACGATTTGCGGAAATCGTGTTCGGCATGCAGGCCGCTCAGCAGCTGCCGGAAGGGTTCTGACAGCGCTTCCCAGGCGGCGATGCCGCTGGTCCACAGGGTGTCCCCGCCGGTCGTCGGCAGCTCTTTCGCCGCCAGAATGGCGCCGGCGGGCGGCGTGTCGATAAAGGTGACATCGGTATGCCAGTTGTCATTATCCGGCGGATTATCGTTGTGGGTATCGAGGACGATAATCTCCTCCACCCCTGGGGCGTGAGGGTAGACCGGATGGATATGCAGGTCGCCAAAACGCAGCGCCAGATCGCGCTGTTGCGCCGGGGTGATATTCTGCTCGCGCAGGAATACCACCTGATGACGCAGCACCGCGTGATACAGCTGTTCAAACTGGTTGTCGCTCAGCGGACGGGTTAAATCTGCCCCGCTCACCTGCGCGCCAATATAGGGCCCCAGCGGGGTAATGCTCAGACGTTCACTCATTGTACTTCTCCATGCCAGGGCGTCAGGCGCCGCTGCAGCGCGCGCAGACCCAGTTCCAGTAAAAAGGCGATAATGGCAATCACCGCGATCCCCGCCAGCACCACATCGGTGGCGAGAAACTCGCCGGCAGACTGCACCATAAATCCTAATCCGCGGGTGGCGGCGATCAGCTCAGCGGCCACCAGCGTTGACCAGCCCACCCCGAGACCAATGCGCAGCCCGGTGAGGATCTCCGGCAGCGCGCCGGGCAGGATCACCAGCCACAGCACCTGCGCCCGGCTGGCGCCAAGCGAACGGGCGGCGCGAATCCGCACCTGCTGCGCGCTTTTTACCCCTGCCAGCGCCGACATGGCTACCGGCGCGAAAATCGCCAGGTAGATCAGCAGGATCTTCGAGGTTTCACCGATGCCAAACCAGATCACCATCAGCGGTAAGTAGGCCAGCGGCGGCACCGGACGATAGAGTTCGATCAGCGGGTCGAGGATCCCGCGCACCGTCGAGTTGAGCCCCATGGCGATCCCCACCGGTACGCCAATAAGCACTGCCGCCAACAGGGCGATAACGATCCGCGTCAGACTCGCCGCCAGGTGCTGCCAGAGCGTCGCATCCATAAAGCCCTGCGGCCCGGCGATGGTGATAAGCTTCTGCAGCACCTGGCCCGGCGGCGGCAGAAACAGCGGACTAATCAGCTGCAACGCCGCGACCGCCCACCAGACGGCCAGCAGCACCGCCAGGGTCGCCACGCTGAGGGTGAGCTCACGGGAGAGCGGCCAGCGCCACTTCAGCGTCGACTGACGCGGTTTGTCGTTCAGTACCACGCTCATGAGAAAGCCTCCCGTTGGTCAAACACCCGGCTCAGAATGTATTCCCGCTGTACAATAAAGCGCGGGTCGGATTTGATGCTGCGGCAGGATTCGCCCGCGACAAAGCGACGGCTGAAATCAAGTCGCAGCCTCTCCACCACCCGTCCCGGCCCCGGCGACAGCAGCACCAGCTCGGTCGCCATGAAGATGGCCTCTTCAATATCATGGGTGATCAGCAGCACCTGTTTGCCGGTCTCATGCCACAGTTTCAGCAGCAGCGTCTGCATCTGCTCGCGGGTAAAGGCGTCAAGCGCGCCGAAGGGCTCATCCAGCAGCAACAGCTGCGGATTCGCCGCCAGCGCCCGGGCGATGCCCACCCGCTGGCGTTGACCGCCGGACAGTTGCCAGATAAAGCGCTTTTCCGCCCCTTCGAGCCCCACCTTCTTCAGCATCTGCGCCGCCGCTTGCCGGCGCTGCGCTTTATCCACGCCCGCCAGCTGGAGGCCCAGCGCCACGTTATCCTGCACATTGCGCCACGGCAGCAGACCTTCATTCTGGAAGACCACCCCGCGCTCTGCGCCCGGCCCGGTCACCCGCTGACCTTCGAGGGTGATGCTGCCGTGCTGATAGGGCACGAATCCGGCAATCAGGTTCAGCAGGGTAGTTTTACCGCAGCCCGAAGGCCCCAGCACCACCAACAGCTCCCCACTCTCCAGCGTCAGGTTGATATCCGCCAGCGCCGGTTTACCGCCGTAGTCGGCGGAAAGATGCGAGATTTGCAGCATCGCCGCCTCCTTTACTTCACAAAGCGGTCAGTAACGTACTGACGATAATCGGTTCCCGCCGCAGGCACTTTGCCCTGCTCTTTCAGGAAGCGCGCGGTATCGACGATGGCCTGATTGACCGGCCCGTTCAGCGCCTGCGCCTGCTCAGCGGCGGTGAGATAGGTATTGCCCTTCACCAGCCCGGGGACATCGGCTTCCGACACGCCGCTCAGGCGCGCCAGCTTGCTGATGTTGTCCGGCTGTTTCAGCCATGCCTCCGGGTTGGCGATGTAGGGCTGCTGGGCGTCGATGGCGCTTTTAGCAAACGCTTTGACGATCTCCGGATGCTGCTCGGCGAAGTCCTTACGGACCACCCAGACGTCAAGGGTCGGCGCGCCCCACTCCCCAACCTGAGAAGAATCGGTCAGCACCTTGCCCTCTTTTTCCAGTTCGTTAACCGCTGGCGCCCAGACGTAAGCGCCATCGATATCCCCGCGCTGCCAGGCGGCGATAATCGCCGGCGGCTGCAGGTTAATAATCTGTACCTGGCCCGGCTTGATGCCCCAGTGTTTGAGCGCCGACAGCAGGCTGTAGTGGGTGGTGGAGATAAACGGCACGGCGATGCGCTTGCCGATCAGATCTTCCGGTTTGGTAATGCTTTTCTTCACCACCAGCGCTTCGGAGTTGCCGAGCTTTGAGGCAAGCAGGAACACTTCAATCGGCACCTGCTGGCTGGCGGCCACCGCCAACGGGCTGGAGCCAATATTACCGATCTGCACATCGCCGGAGGCCAGGGCGCGTACCACGCTGGCGCCGCTGTCAAATTTCCGCCAGTCGACGGTCGCCCCGCTGGTTTTGGCGAAGGTGTTGTCCGCCTGGGCGACTTTCGCCGGCTCAGCGGAGGTTTGATACGCCACGGTAACGTTGACCGCCTGCGCCTGGAAGGCGGCAACAGCCAGCGCCGCCAGAAGAGTAATTCGCGATGTGAATGCCATAATGTCTGCTTCCCCTGAGTTGTTATAGGTGCAGTATTTCCGGCATCAGGATGGAGATGAAGTAATTAAAAATTCTGGCTAATAGCGAATCGTTTTTAGAACAAAAGCGGGAAAGGATAGTTGGTTTTGTGCGGTGAGTTAGTGGCAGATGGTTGGCGCCGGGTGGCGACTACGCCTTACCCAGCATCCGGTTCGCGCAATATGTAGGCCGGGTAAGCGCAGCGCCACCCGGCAAAAATTTAGCGCTTCGCGTTAAGCGCGGCGATGTCCTTCGGCGTGGTGCGGCAGCAGCCGCCGATCAGCTTCGCCCCGGCCGCCAGCCACTGCGGCAGATAATCCGCCAGGCTGGCGCAGGCTTCGCCATGATGGTGCCAGGTCTTGCTCACCGCATCATAATGTTCGCCGGAGTTAGGATAGACCACCAGCGGCAGGGCCGTCAGGCTGTGCAAATGCGCCAGCGCCGCGGGCGTATTTTCCAGCGCGATACAGTTGATCCCCACCGCCACCACCTGCGGGTTATCCGCCAGGGCGGCCATCACCTCGCGCAGCGGCGTGCCGTCGCTGAGATGTTCGGCGTCGCGCAGCGTGAAGGAGTACCAGGCGCGGGCGCGGGGATACTCCTGCAGCAGGGCCGCCAGGGCCTGGATCTCAGCGAATGACGGCAGGGTTTCACAGGCCAGCAGGTCGGCGCCGGCATCCAGCAGCGCTTCGACGCGCGGGCGGTGGAAGGCCTGGAACTCTGCCGCGCTGCGCTGATAATCGCCGCGATACTCCGAGCCGTCGGCGAGAAACGCGCCATACGGCCCCACCGAACCGGCCACCAGCAGCGTACCGGCCTGCGGGTTCTCGGCGAGGTACGCCTCGCGCGCTTTGCGCGCCAGCTCGACGCTTTTGCCGATTAGCGCCCGGGACTGCGCCTCATCCAGCCCGCGCGCGGCAAAGCCCGCCGGAGTGGCCTGATAGCTGGCGGTGATCGCCACCTGCGCCCCGGCGCGAAAGTAGTCAAGATGCACATCGCGGATCAGCTGCGGGTTCTCCAGCAGCACTTTCGCTGACCACAGGCTGTCGGCCAGATCGCAGCCGCGGGCCTCCAGCTCGGTGGCCATGGCGCCGTCCAGCAGCACGAAAGGCTGGGCGGCAAGCAGGGCGGTAAACGGATTAGTCTGCGACATGTTGGGGCTCCTGAGTCATATTCCGTGAACGAGTAAGATACCAGGCACCATAGCACAGGGCCACAAAGGGGATCCCGCACCACAGCGCAATTCTCTGGCTCGGGTCAAAAGCGAGGCCCACGCAGGCCACCAGGCACAGCACAAAGCCCAGAACGGGCACCACCGGATACCAGGGAGCGCGATACTGCAGATCGCTCAGCGCCTTACCCTGCTGCAGATGGCGGCGGCGGAACATAAAGTGCGAGGCGCAGATGCTCAACCACACCGCCACCACCGCAAAACCGGAGATCGCCGACAGCGCGACAAACACCGTATCTGGCGCCACCACGCTGGAGAACAGCGCCAGCACGCCGCCCAGCATACTCACCGACAGGGCGGTCACCGGCACGCCCCGTTTATTGACTTTGGCAAAGCAGGCCGGCAGCGTCTTCTCGTTCGATAGCGACCAGAGCATCCGCCCCGAAGCGTACAGGCCGGAGTTAGCCGCCGACAGGATCGCCGTCAGGATCACGAAGTTGAACATGTCCGCCGCATAAGGGATGCCCACCTTCTCAAACACCAGCACGAAGGGGCTTTTCTCCACTCCCGCCTGCTGCATCGGGATCAGCGCCGCCAGCACAAACACGGTGCCGATAAAGAAAATAATCAGCCGGGCGATGGTGGTGCGGATGGCAACCGGAATAACCTTATGCGGGTTTTCCGTCTCTCCGGCGGCAATGCCGATAAGCTCCGTCCCGGAGAAGGCGAAGTTCACCGCCACCATGGTCATCAGGATCGGCAGGCCGCCGTGCGGGAACCAGCCTTCGGCGGTGATATTGCGCAGGCCCGGCGCCGGGGAGCCATCCTGCATCGGAATGATGCCGAAAATGGCCGCGCCGCCGAGAATAATAAACGCGACGATGGTGATCACTTTCACCAGCGAGAACCAGAACTCGCCTTCGGCGAAGAAGCGCGTCGAAATGATGTTAAGGCCGAAGATCACTGCGCAGAACACCACGCACCAGATCCAGACCGGCACCTGCGGGAACCAGTACTGCATGCAGAATCCCGCCGCGGTGAAGCTCGACCCCAGCGCCACCGTCCACGTTAACCAGTAGAGCCACGCCACGGTATAGCCCGTCGCCGGGCCAAGATAGCGCGCCGCGTAAACGTGGAAGGCGCCGGTCTCTGGCATCGCCACCGACAGTTCGCCAAGGCACTGCATCACCAGCCAGACCACCAGGGCGCCAATCAGATACGCCAGCAGCGTCCCGGCCGCGCCGGTGGTGGAGATGATATAGCCGGTATTAAAGAATAAGCCGGTGCCAATCACGCCGCCGAGCGACAGCATGATCAGATGGCGCGTTTTCATGGTGCGCTTCAGCTGCCCACCTTGTTGTTGTGTTGTGCTTTGCATTTTATTTTCTCACGCCAGCCCGCTTGCCCGGGTCATGATGCGTATAAACGTATAGACATCTAAACATCCAAAAGAAGAAGTGTTATACCGTGCCGCCGCTGAAAAAGCAAAGCCGCTGCACCAGGGTGCGCGCCGACAGCGTGCAGCCTGCCCCATTTTTGCGCAGCGCCAGCGGGCGCGCCACGGACTGACGCCTTATCGCGGCAGACAACGTTCTGGCACTCTCTTTGCAGCCTGTCGTTCAGCACCTTTCTATCTGGCGAGGCAATACGTATGACAGAGCACACCACCACCTTAAAAAGAACGCTCGGCAGTTTTCGTTTATGGGGGATCGCCGTCGGACTGGTGATATCCGGGGAGTACTTCGGCTGGAGCTACGGCTGGTCGCAGGCGGGCACGATGGGGTTTATGGTCGTCGCCCTGGCGGTCGCCGCCATGTACTGCGCCTTTATTTTCAGCTTTACCGAGCTGACCACCGCCATCCCGCACGCTGGCGGCCCTTTCGCCTACGCCTACCGCGCCTTCGGGCCCACCGGCGGCTTTATCGCTGGTTTTGCCACCCTGATTGAATTCGTCTTCGCCCCGCCGGCCATCGCCATGGCCATCGGGGCCTACCTCAACGTGCAGTTTCCGGCGCTGGATCCGAAATGGGTCGCCTGCGGCGCCTACGTGATCTTTATGACGCTCAATATTCTCGGCGTCGGCATCGCCGCCACCTTCGAGCTGATCGTCACCCTGCTGGCCATCTTCGAGCTGCTGGTGTTCATGGGCGTGGTCGCCCCCGGCTTCTCCTGGAGCCACTTCACCACTAACGGCTGGGCGGGCGCGGACAGCTTCAGCGGCCTGGCGCTGCCGGGGATGTTCGCCGCCATTCCGTTCGCCATCTGGTTCTTCCTCGCCATTGAGGGGGCCTCCATGGCGGCCGAAGAGGCCAAAGATCCGCAGCGCACCATTCCCCGCGCCCTGGGCGGCGGCATTCTGACGCTGACGGTGCTGGCGATCGGCGTGATGGTCTTCGCCGGCGGCGTCGGCGACTGGCGCGCGCTGTCCAATATTAACGATCCGCTGCCCCAGGCGATGAAGACGGTGGTGGGCAACGGCAGCGGCTGGCTGCATATGCTGGTGTGGCTGGGGCTGTTTGGCCTCGTCGCCTCCTTCCACGGCATCATTATGGGCTACTCGCGGCAGATCTACTCCCTCGCCCGCGCCGGCTATCTGCCCGCCGGGCTGGCCTCCCTCAACCGCCGCACCCGCACCCCGCATCTGGCAATCCTCGCCGGGGGCGTGGTGGGGATCGCCGCGATCTTCTCCGACTCGCTGATCACCATCAGCGGCATGCCGCTGACCGCCTGCATCGTCACCATGTCGGTATTTGGGGCTATTGTTATGTATATCACTTCCATGGCGGCGCTGTTCAAACTGCGCCGTAGCGAGCCGAAGCTGATCCGTCCGTTCCGCGCCCCGCTCTATCCGCTGGCGCCGGCCTTTGCCCTCGGCATGGCGGTGCTCTGCCTGGTGGCGATGGTCTGGTATAACCTGCTGCTGGCGCTGATTTTCGCGGCGATGATGCTCGGCGGCTACCTGTGGTTCCGCAAAACCGCAGCGGCCCGTGAACGGGCGCCAGTGGATCCTCAACTGCGCACGGTCTCCTGAGGAGGCGGCATGTATAAAACCACGCTATCGGGCCAGGTATGGCGCTTTGATAGTCTGAAAACGTTGATGGCGAAAGCGTCGCCGGCCCGCTCCGGCGACGCCCTCGCAGGGGTTATTGCCACCTCAGCCGAAGAGCGGATGGCGGCGAAAATGGCCCTCGCCGAGGTGCCGCTGACCGACATTCTCGATAACCCGCTTATCCCTTACGAGCAGGACGAAGTGACTCGCCTGATCCTCGACACCCATGATGCGCAGGGCTTTGCCGCCCTGCGTCACCTGACGGTCGGCGATTTTCGCGACTGGCTGCTGGATGATGCTACCGATACCGCCACGCTGCAGCGGGTCGCCCGCGCCATCACCCCAGAGATGGCGGCGGCGGTCAGTAAGCTGATGCGCAATCAGGATCTGATCCTTGCCGCCTGCAAATGCCAGGTGGTGACGCGCTTTCGCAACACCATCGGCCTGCCCGGCCACCTCAGCGTACGCCTGCAGCCCAACCATCCTACCGACGACCTGAAAGGCATCGCCGCCAGTATGCTCGACGGGCTGCTGTACGGCGCCGGGGACGCGGTGATCGGCATCAACCCGGCCAGCGACAGCTTACCGGTGCTGGCGCAGCTGAACGTGATGCTGGACGATATTATCCAGCGCTTCGCCATTCCCACCCAGTCCTGCATTCTGACCCATGTCACCAATACGCTGCAGCTGATTGAGCGCGGCGCGCCGGTGGATCTGGTGTTTCAGTCGGTGGCGGGAACCGAAGCGGCCAACAGCGGCTTCGGCATCAACCTTGCCATGCTGCAGGAGGCCCGCGAGGCGGCCCTCAGCCTCAGGCGCGGTACCCTCGGCAACAATGTGATGTATTTTGAGACCGGCCAGGGGAGCTGCCTGTCGGCCAACGCCCACCACGGCGTCGACCAGCAGACCTGCGAGGCGCGGGCTTACGCCGTCGCCCGCCACTTTGAACCGCTACTGGTCAATACCGTGGTCGGTTTTATCGGTCCGGAGTATCTCTACGACGGCAAGCAGATTATTCGCGCCGGGCTGGAGGATCATTTCTGCGGCAAGCTGATGGGCCTGCCGATCGGCTGCGACGTCTGCTATACCAACCACGCGGAAGCGGATCAGGATGATATGGACACCCTGCTGACCTTGCTGTGCGCCGCCGGGCTCACCTTCCTGATCGGCGTGCCCGGAGCGGACGATATCATGCTCAATTACCAGAGCACCTCGTTCCATGACGCGCTGTACGCCCGTCGTCTGCTGGGCTTAAAGCATGCCCCGGAGTTCGCCGACTGGCTGGCGAAGATGCAGATTATCGATCCGCACGGCGCGCTGCGGCTCACCGACGCCCGCCATCCGCTGCTGTCCGTCCTGCCGCAAGGAGCCTCCGTATGAACCGTCCCGATGCCTGGAACCCGCTGCGTGAATTTACCGATGCGCGGATCGCCCTGGGGCGCAGCGGCGCCAGTCTGCCGACCCGCGAAGTCCTCAACTTTGGTCTGGCCCATGCCAGAGCGCGGGATGCCATTCATCAGCCGTTCGCCAGCCAACAATTGGTGGCGCCGCTGGCGGCGCTCGGCCTCGAGGCCCTGACGGTGCACAGCGCCGCGCCGGACCGTCATACCTATCTGCGGCGCCCGGATCTCGGGCGGCAGCTCGCCGATGAGAGTCGCGCCGACCTCGCCGCCAGCGGCGTCCGCCCCGCCGACCTGCTGCTGGTGATCGGCGACGGCCTCTCTTCCTGGGCGGTAGAGCGCCAGGCGGTGCCGTTGATCCGCGCCCTGCTGCCCTATCTGCGGACGCTGGGTATCGGCCTGGCGCCGGTGGTGCTGGCGCATCAGTCGCGGGTGGCGCTGGGGGATGATATTGGCGAAACCCTGAAAGCCCGCGCGGTGGCGATCCTGATTGGCGAACGACCGGGTCTCTCCTCGCCGGACAGCCTCGGCGTCTACCTCACCTGGCAGCCTCATCGTCAGCGCCTGGAGTCTGAGCGCAACTGTATCTCCAATATTCGGCCGGAGGGATTAAGCCATGACGCCGCCGCCTTTAAACTGGCCTGGCTGCTGGAGCAGGCTTTTTTGCGCCGGCTTACCGGGGTGGGTCTGAAAGATGAAAGCGATAATCCGGCGCTGCATGGTAAAATAAAACCGTTGCCCCCTTTAAAATAATAAGTCACGCGAGCAGCAGAATAGATTTTTAATATTATCTTGTGCACCTGACTTTATATTCCGCCGCGTGCTGAAATTGCCCGGCGGCGCTTCGCTGGTACGGGTCTACGGAAGCCGTGCCAGCGGTTTATATGGCTTATTTTTCAGGCCGGGTAAGGCGCCAGTCGCCCCCCGGCAAAATGCTTTCACCGTACCAAAAACCGTGTTGTCGCCAGCCTTATGCCCTTCCCTGCAGGTAATAAGAATATTGCATGAGTAAAAACGAAACGGACGTTGTAAGGTAAATCAGCGCATTAAAAATACCCGTCATACTTCAAGTTGCATGTGCGTTGGCTGTGTTCTCTCCCCCAGTCACTTACTTCTGTAAGCGTCTGGGGACTCGCTTACTTGCCGCCTTCATGCGACTCGAATTATTTAGGGTATATATCTCGTTATCTATTCAACATAACAGCCAATAATTCGCCGGATACGCTGGCGCATTATTCCTCAATGTTATGCAGTCATTGATGGTTAAAGATAAATAATCGACCGACGGAGAAATACCAATGAAATCGTTTTCCGGGAAAGCGTCTTTAATGGCCACACTGGTTGCCGCGCTGGTCGGCGCCAGCAGCGCGCAGGCAGCGGAAATTAAAATCGGGGTGGTATTACCCCTGAGCGGCGCCCTCAGCGGCTATGGCCAGCCGTCGCAGAAGGGGCTGGACATTATTCAGGCCATCACCCCAACGTTAAAAAATGGCGATACCATCAAGCTTATCGTTATCGATGATAAAAGCGACAAAGTCGAAGCGGCCAACGCCATGCAGCGCCTGGTCTCCAGCGATAAAGTGGATGCCGTGATCGGGGAAGTCACCTCCTCCAACACCCTGGCGATGACCAAAATCGCCGACGACAGCAAAACGCCGCTGGTCTCCTCCACCGCCACCAACGACCGCGTCACCCGCAACCATCCCTACGTCAGCCGGGTCTGCTTCTCGGACAGCTTCCAGGGGGTGGTCGGGGCCAATCTGGCCTCCCGCGATCTGAAAGCCAAAACCGCCGCCATCGTGTTTGACAGCAGCAACGACTACTCCGTCGGCCTGGCGAAAGCGTTCCGCACCCAGTTCCTGAAAAACGGCGGCACCATTCCCATCGAGGTCCAGGCCCCGGGCGGCAGCAAGGACTTTAAAGCCCAGCTGGCGAGCGTCAAGGCGAAGAATGTCGACATGATTTACATGCCGATCTACTACACCGAAGGGGCGCTGATTGCCGTGCAGTCTAAACAGCTGGGGCTCAACAAACCGGTGGTGGGCGGCGACGGTCTGGCCGCGGATCAGGTCTTCTTCGATGTCGGTAAAGACGCGGTCAACGGCTATATGACCACCGATTACTACTCGCCGAACGCCAAAGAGCAGACCCCGGCGGGGGAAACCTTCATCAAAGCCTGGGAAGCCAAATACCAGCAGCCGACCCATACCTGGGGCGCAATGGCGGCGGACGCCTATAACGTCATCGTCAACGCCATGAACCAGTGCAGCGATCCCCACGATCGGGTCTGCGTGAATGAAAAAATCCGCGCCACCAAAGATTTCCAGGGCGTGACCGGCACGCTGACGTTACAGAACGGCGACGCCATTCGCAGCGCGGTCATCAACGAAGTGAAAGATGGCAAGCTGGCGTTTCGTACCGTGGTTAACCCTTAAGTTGTGACGAGGCTACAAAATGGACGGCGCCATTTTTCTCCAGCAAGTGGTCAATGGAATGAGTCTTGGGGGCATGTACGCCCTGATTGCCATCGGTTATACGATGGTTTATGGCGTGCTGCGGCTGATCAACTTCGCCCATGCGGACGTGATGATGGTCGGCGCGTTTAGTACGCTGTTTTTATTTTCTTCGGTTGGGCTACCCTTCGGGGTAGCCGTTTTCCTGACCCTCGGGCTGTGCGGCCTGTTTGGTATGCTGATTGACCGGGTCGCCTATCGTCCGCTGCGTCAGGCCTCGAAAATCTCCATGCTGATCACCGCCATCGGCGTCAGCTTCTTTCTCGAAAACCTGTTTAACGTACTGTTTGGCGGCAGCTCGCGCTTCTTCTCCGCCCCTGACTTTTTCAACCAGACCCGGGCCTTCGGCAGCGTCATCATTACCAACGTGGCGTGGATTGTGCCGCTGATCACCGTCCTGCTGCTGCTGGCGATCCTCTGGCTGCTGTACCGCACCCGCTATGGGATGGCGATCCGCGCGGTGGCCTTTGACGTCAACACCGTGCGCCTGATGGGCATTGACGCCAACCGGATCATCTCCCTGGTCTTCGCCCTCGGCAGTAGTCTCGCGGCGCTCGGCGGCGTGTTCTACTCCATCAGCTACCCGACGATCGATCCCCTGATGGGCGTGCTTATCGGCCTGAAGGCCTTCGCCGCCGCCGTGCTGGGCGGGATCGGCAGCGTCACCGGCGCGGTGCTGGGCGGCTTTATCCTCGGTTTTACCGAGGTGGTCGCCGTGGCGATCTTCCCCGAACTGGGCGGCTATAAAGACGCTTTCGCCTTCCTGTTCTTGATTCTGGTCCTCTTGTTCCGCCCGGTCGGCATTATGGGCGACGAACGTCTGGAAAGGAGCCGTTTCTGATGCTCAACGCGACGACGACCGCCGGGGCGCAGCTGCGCAACCTGGTCATTATTGTCATCTGTATCGCGCTGCTGGCCGGAATCAACGTGGTTTTCAATGACTACATTGTTCGTGTCATCAGCACCATTTTTATCTTTATGATCCTCGCGGTCAGCTACAACCTGATCAACGGCGTGACCGGCCAGCTGTCGCTGGAGCCGAACGGCTTCGTGGCGGTGGGCGCCTACGTGACCGCCCTGCTGATCCTCTCCAGCGACAGCAAGGTAGACATGTTTGAAATGGCCGCCCCCAGCCCGTGGATCCTCAGCCTGCACGCGGGCTTCCTCCCTGCCCTGCTGATAAGCGGCCTGTGCGCGGCGGCGCTGGCGGTGTGCCTCGCCGTGCCGGTCTTCCGGGTACGTGGCGACTACCTGGCCATTGTCACCCTCGGCTTTGGGTTTATCATCAAGATCCTCGCCATTAACAACCCGCAAATCACCAACGGCGCCATCGGGCTGAACGATATTCCGCAGCAGCCACATCTCCTGTTCTGGTGCGGACTGTTCGCCCTGCTGGCCACCGGCATGATCCTCCAGCTGGTGTGGTCGAAGTATGGCCGGATGATGAAAGCTATTCGCGACGATGAAGATGCGGCGATCGCCATGGGGGTCAACACCTTCCGCATTAAAACCTGCGCCTTCGCCACCAGCGCCTTCTTCGAAGGGATCGGCGGCGGTCTGCTGGCTTCCCTGCTGACCACCATTTCCCCGGGGCTGTTCGACTTTATGCTCACCTTCCAGCTGCTGATTATTATCGTCCTCGGCGGGCTCGGCAGCACCACCGGCGCCCTGCTCGGCACCGTGCTGGTGGTCGGCAGCGGCGAGTGGCTGCGCTTCCTCGATCAGCCGCTGCAGTTCTTCGGTCACGATCTCGGCGCGTACCCGGGCCTGCGAATGGTGGTCTTCTCCCTGCTGTTGCTGATCATCATGCTCTTCGCCCGCGAGGGGCTGCTGGGGAAAAAAGAGATTTGGCAGACCGGAAGAAGGAGCGGCGGCTATGGCGGAAAATAACGTTATCCTGCAGGTGCAGGACGTCACNNTCACCATGCAGTTCGGCGGCCTGCGGGCCATCGACAACGTCAGCTTCCATGTTGACGAGGCGGAGATCTTTGGCCTTATCGGCCCTAACGGCGCGGGCAAAACGACCCTGTTTAACGTCATTACCGCCAACTATAAACCCACCAGCGGCAGCGTCACCCTGGCGGGCACGTCGCTGAAGGGGCTGAAGCCCAACCAGGTGGTAAACGCCGGGATCGCCCGCACCTTCCAGAATATCCGCCTGTTTAACTCCATGACGGTGCTGGAGAACGTGATGGTCGGGCTCGACCGCGCCAGCCGCTACTCGCTGCTGGAGGCGGCCCTGCATATTGGTCGCTACTTTCCGGCCGAGCGGGCGGCGAAAGCCAAAGCGATGGCTATCCTGGAGGATATCGGCATCGCCCACTTCGCCCATATGCAGGCCACAAACCTAAGCTATGGCAACCAGCGCAAAGTGGAGATCGCCCGCGCGCTGGCCACCGCGCCGAAGCTGCTCCTGCTCGATGAGCCGGCCGCCGGGATGAACCCGAAGGAGACCGAGGATCTGGCGGAGCTGATCTTCCGCATGCGCCATGACTATCAGCTCAGCGTCCTGTTAATCGAGCACGATATGCCCTTCGTCAACCGCCTGTGCGAGCGGGTGATGGTTCTGGAGTACGGTAAGCCGCTGTTCAGCGGCCTGATGGCCGAGGCGATCCAGCATCCGGACGTCATTTCCGCTTATCTGGGAGAAGCCAATTATGCTTAACGCCCGGGAACTGAAGGTCTTTTACGGCGTGATCCAGGGTCTGAAGGGCGTCGATATCGACGTCTATGACCGGGAAATCGTCACCCTGATCGGCAGCAATGGCGCCGGTAAAACCTCCACCCTGAACGGGATCGTCAACCTGGTGCGCTCCAGTGGGCGCGTCAGCTTCCTCAACGACGATATCTCACGCAGCCAGACCCACCAGATCGTGCGTCGCGGGCTGGCGCTGGTGCCGGAGGGACGGCGCGTCTTTACCAACCTGACCATCGAAGAGAACCTGCGCATGGGCGCTTACAATAATCTCGCCGGCTACGCCCGCCTGCGCGATCGCATGTACGCCCTCTTTCCGCGGCTCAAGGAGCGGCGCCATCAGATGGCGGGCACCATGAGCGGCGGCGAGCAGCAGATGCTGGCCATCGCCCGGGCGCTGATGAGCGAGCCGGTGTTATTGATGCTGGATGAACCGAGCCTCGGGCTGGCGCCGAAAATTGTCGGCGAGCTGTTCGGCATCATTAAGCAACTGCGCGAAGAGAATATGACGGTGCTGCTGGTGGAGCAGAATGCGACGGCCGCGCTGGCGATCGCCGATCGGGCGTATGTCCTGGAGAATGGCCGGATCACCTTGTCAGGCGCGGCGCGGGAGATGCTGACTAATCCGGAAATTAAGCGGATGTATCTGGGGGGATAGGCATGGTCAAAACTGCCTGGGCTGCGGCGGCGCCTCCCGCGATGCCGCAACCTCAGGCAGTCTCTTGCTACACAAAGCACACCTCGTTCCAGTAGGCTTCTCGCGTCCTGCGTCGCTCAGTATGTCTTATCATGACGGAACCACCGGGTTTCCACGTTGCCAATGTCCACGCCGTAGAGGCTGGCTACCGGCAGGATCGCCTCCATGACGCGCTGGGTATCCTGCTGTCCGGCTTCACCGTTGGACAAAAAAGCCAGCCAGCCCGTTAACCGTTGCCACAATGCCACTTTCGTTTTCTCCTCTGTCGGGAAGCGAATCGCCTGGGTCTATTTCAACCACAGTTGGCCGGGCGCGGGAAATATTAATTCCGAATTTGCAATCCTGGCTGGCGCATATTACCCCCGGTCCTATCACCCTCTCCCTGGCCCTCTCCCTGAGGGAGAGGGGATCGCCCGGCAGTCGTTGCCGTCCTGGTAAAACGCCAGCGGCGCATAAAGAATACCCATAGTTTTGTTAAGTTCTTTTTGGTTATAGATAAGAATTTTTTCTTCTTTGCCGCCGACGGGCAATTTGTGGGAGCGTGATGTCCACAAAACAAAACAGGGATTCAGGGGAAAAACTATGCGCAATAAAACCACAAAAATCGCACTGGCGCTGGGTATGCTGCTGCTCGCCTCGCAGGCACAGGCGGACCAGCTGGCTGACATCAAAGCCGCCGGCGTCGTAAAAATCGCCACCTTCGACGCCAACCCGCCGTTCGGCTCCGTGGACGCCAAAACCCACCATATCGTCGGCTACGACGTTGACTTTGCCCAGGCGCTGGCGAAAGCGCTCGGCGTCAAACTCGAGCTGGTGGCCACCAACCCGGCCAACCGTATTCCGCTGCTGCAGTCCGGCAAAGCCGACCTGATCGTCGCCGACATTACCATCACCCCGGAGCGGGCCCAGGTTATTGATTTCTCAACGCCGTATTTCGTCACCGGCCAGCAGTTCCTCGTGCCGGCCGGCTCTCCGGATAAGCTCGATGAGTACAGCAAAGCGCGCATCGGCGCGGTGAAAGGCACCACCGGCGAACAGGCCCTGCACCAGCGTTTCCCGCAGGCTCGCGTCCTCTCCTATGACGATATTCCGCTGGCCCTGACCGCCCTGCGCAACGGCAACGTCCAGGCCATCACTCAGGACAGCACCATCCTCGCCGGTCTGCTGGCGGAAGCGCCGGATAAAGCCAAGTTTAAAATTCTGCCCGACCTGCTCAGCAAAGAAGAGATTGGCGTGGGCGTGAAGAAAGGCGAACCGGCCCTGCTGAAGGCCGTCAACGATGAGCTGGTGAAGCTGGAGAAAACCGGCGAAGCCGCGAAAATTTACGATGTCTGGTTTGGCCCTGCCACCAAAACGCCGCAGCCGCGCGCCTTTACCATAGAAGCGAAATAATATGTTCTCGGGTTTACTCTCCCACTCCGCGGCTCCGGCCGCGGATTTTTCACGTCTGCAGCGCGCCAGCATTACGTTCCGTGATGTGGCCAAGCGCTACGGCGATCATCAGGTACTTAACGCCATCAACCTACAGGTCGAGCCCGGCGAAGTAGTGGCGATCCTCGGCCCTTCCGGATCGGGAAAATCGACGCTGATCCGCTTGATCAACCAGCTCGAATCCTTAAGCGGCGGCGAGATCCTGATCGACGGCAAACCGACCAGCCGGCTGAGCGGCAGCGCCTTGCGCCAGCTGCGCAGCCGCGTCGGCTTTGTCTTCCAGCAGTTCAACCTTTATGCCCACCTGACGGCGCAGGAGAACATCACTCTGGCGCTGGAGCGCGTTCATGGCTGGGAAAAAAGCGCGGCTCAGGCGCGGGCGCTGGCGCTGCTGCGTCAGGTCGGACTGGAAGAAAAAGCGCAGCAGATGCCGGCGCAGCTCTCTGGCGGCCAGCAGCAGCGGGTGGCCATCGCCCGCGCCCTGGCCTCCTCGCCGCAGATTATCCTGTTCGATGAGCCCACCTCGGCGCTCGACCCGGAGATGATCGGCGAAGTGCTGCAGGTGATGAAAACCCTCGCCCACAGCGGGATCACCATGCTGGTGGTGACCCACGAGATGCAGTTTGCCCGCGAAATTGCCGACCGGGTGGTGTTTATCGACGGCGGCGACATCCTCGAAGTCGCCCCGCCGGCTGAGTTTTTCGCCCATCCGCAGCATGCCCGCGCGCGGCGTTTTCTGCAGAAGGTGCTGGATCCGCTGCACCAGGAGAGCCTCGAGTGACGCCGATGCTTGACTGGCACGGCGTCCTGAGCGGGCAGCCGTTGCAATGGATTATCTCTGGTTTTCTCACCACCGTCTGGGTCAGCGTCGCCGGGATCCTGCTCGCCACCCTGCTGGCGGTCCTGCTGCTGGCCCTGCGCCTCGGCGGCGGACGCGCGGGGCGCGGACTGGTGGCCGCGTGGGTCTCGTTGTTTCGCAATACCCCGCTGCTGGTCCAGCTGCTGTTCTGGTACTTTGCCGCCTGGAACCTGCTGCCGCTGGCGGTGAAGGAGGTGGTGAACGACGAACACGCCTGGTCCATTCTGCCGGGCAACGTCTGGTGGCTGACGCCGGAGTTCCTCTGCTCAATGTGGGGGCTGGGGGTCTTTACCTCCGCCTTTCTGGTGGAAGAGATCGCCTCCGGACTGCGCGCCGTCAGCCACGGGCAGCGGGAAGCCGCGCTGTCGCAGGGCTTTACGCCGTGGCAGGAGCTGCGCTTTATCCTCCTGCCGCAGGGGCTGGCCAACGCCTGGCAGCCGATTGTCGGCCAGTATCTTAACCTGATGAAACTCTCATCGCTGGCCAGCGGCATCGGCTTTGCGGAACTGACCTATCAGGTGCGGCAGATTGAGAGCTATAACGCGCACGCCCTGGAGGCGTTTGCCGTCGGCACCGCGCTGTACCTGGCGCTGGGGGTGGCGATGGGCGTGGCGCTCACGCGTCTCGGCCCGGGAAGAAAACTGCAACGGAGCGCCCGACATGAACGCTAATCTGGCGGTGATCGCCGATAACCTCGATTACCTGCTGTGGGGCCGACTGGCGGAGGGCCAGCCCGGCGGCGTGGCGCTGACCCTGCTGATGGCCATCGGCGCCACCCTGCTGGCGCTGCCGGGAGGCATTGCGCTGGCGGGCCTGGCCTGGCGCTACGGCGGGCTGGTGCGGCGTCTGCTGTTTCTGTGGGCGGAAATTATCCGCGGCATCCCGCTGATATTTGTCATCTTCTGGCTGTGGTATCTGCTGCCGATGCTGACCGGCGGCGATCTGCCCGGCGCGGTGACCGTGACCCTGGCGCTGGCGTGGTTTACCGCCGCCTCGGTGATGCACTCGGTGCTGGCCGGGCTGCAGTCGCTGCCGAAAGGACAGTATGAGGCGGCGCTGACCCAGGGGTTCGCTCCCGGGCAAACGCTGCGCCTGGTGCTGCTCCCGCAGGCGCTGCGCAACGTTCAGCCGTCGCTGGTGGGGATCTTTATCGGCCTGCTGAAGGACACTTCGCTGGCGTTTATCGTCAACGTCCCGGAGCTGACCACCGTGGCCGGCCAGGTCAACAACCGGGTGCAGATCTATCCCCTGGCGATCTTCGTCTTCACCGGCGCGGTGTACTACCTGCTGTGCTGCGGTCTGAGCCTGCTGGCCAGCCGGCGCTTTACCCGCCGAGCGACCACCAGATAAGGCTCACTCCGCGGGACGGGGCTTCAGCGGACAGGTATCGCTGATCTTAATAAATTTGTCGTTATAGACCAGATAGTGGTTCCCCGGCTGGCGCAGCGCCGGCTGGCGAACCACGTCCCCGGGACGCAGATACCACGCGTCCCCCTCCTCTTCGGTCGAATCGCATCCGGGCTTAATCAGCAGCTTAAACCAGGTATTGCCGGTGTTGCTCACCGTCCCGGCCACCTTATCGAAAGACCATTTAAACTGCACTTCGCGCGGGCGCACCACCAGAATGGTATCCATCACCACCACCGGCTCCATGCTGACCTCGCCGCCGGTCGGGCTGCGCCTCGTCAGGTTGCGGGTGGGGATTTCGCGAAACGAGACCCGATAGTAGCGCTCGCGGTTATCCCGCGGCCCATGATAGTAAAATTTAAAATACTCGCTCTCACCTGCCTGCAGCACCAGCTGGCGGGGGGCGAACAGCAGTTCGCCATCCACCGGCCGGGAGCGGACTTCGCTGCCGCCCGGGCGATCGATGGCGCTGACGGCGATGCGGTACAGCCGCGCGCTTTTATTGTTGTTGACCACCCGTTTGCTGGCGAAATCCGCTTCGGCAGGCAGGGAAAAGGTCAGGTTACCGACCGAGATCGCCTGCGCCAGCGGCGCTGCCAGCAGGCAGCCCACCGTCAGCAGGGCCTTAGTTAATGTTGCGCCACGTCGCCTGGACATGAATCTCTCCTGAAGCGCTGACTTCGCCAAACCAGCCGTTATCGTCTACCGTCCGCAGCGAAATGGCGTTATCCATCGGAATCGAAAATTTCACCGTGGTCTTATCCATCTGCCCCACTTCGCCGGAGATATCGGTCCACGGCGTGGTCAGCCACAGCGCATCGGTCATATCCCGCCAGCTGTCATCGCACCCGGCATCGTAGGTCTGCGTCGTGCCGCTGCGGGTGATAAAAGAGAGCGTCGCCGGGAACGGCACTTTCGCCGTACCGTCATCGGAGCTGAAGAGACAGTAGGAACGCCCGCCAATCACCTGCGCCGGTCCGGTCACCTTGATCAGCACTTCATCGGCGGCCGTTTTACCGCTGGTGGTGACGATGTAGCCGAAATCGAGCGCCGGTTCGCCGCTGCCGACATACCCCTCGCGCGACGGCGCCGAGGTATATTCGTCGGAGATAATGCTGATGCTGAAATCACGAGGCTTGATAATCAGCGTGTTGGAGGTGGAAAACTCATACCAGCCTGACTCCGGCGAGGTGGTGTTCTGAAAGCGAAAGTTGAACAGATCCTTGGTGTTGATATCGCTGATCCCGAGGTTCACCATCTGTTTAAAGAAGTTGCTGGAGAAGAAAACATAGATCGAGTCCGAGCTCTTCATCTCGTTGAAGGTGTAGTAATAGGCGGTATTGCTCACCGGCTTCCAGGAGCTGCCGTTGAGGCTGAACTGCATATCGTACGCCCCGACGGCCGAGGCCAGCGACGAGTTGGCGATCGCCGGGAAAATATGGATCGAGGTGTTGCTTAAGCCGTTGGTCTGCAAGGTATAGTTGACCATCTTACAGCTTAATCCTGAGCGGCTGCCGATGGTCTGCGTCCGGCAGTCGGCGTTCCCTTCCCCGAGGGTCGGCACGCCATCGCTGTTGATAAACACCTCCGCCAGCGAGTGGGTATTAATCAACCGCAGGTTCGCGGCTTTGGTGTGGGTGACGTTGCGCACATACCAGTTACCGGAGGCCTGATCCTTACAGCGCGCGCCGCTGCTGGCATCGTAGTTCACCGAGGTCTGACAGGCATTGATGGTCATCGTAAAGCTGCCGCCGACCGGCATCTGCTGCAGATATTGATAGAAGGCGTCTGACATCATGCCGTGCATCCACTTCGCGCCGCCGCTGGTCACCGTCGCGCCGTAAAACCCGCTGGCGTCGGTGGTCTGCGGCAGGATCAGGCTGGTAGCCATATCGCACCCGGCGTACCAGTTGATGCAGCGCAGGCCGGTTAAGGGGTGTGAAACCGGTGAGTTTTCCAGCCACATATCAAACTTCCAGTTGGCATTGAGCCCGGTGTTGTAGCCATTATCGATATAGCCGAGACTCTGCTGATAGATGGTCCCGGAGCCGGTGTATTTTAAGCCGGTCCAGCGGTTAGCGCCGGTCATACGCGGATCCAGCGCCCCGCCGGGGGTGACGAAAAAGTTGTCGTCGGAGTTGTTTTCCACAAACACAAACTCGCGCGCCGGCGCATCCGACCAGGTGGTCTTGGTCACCGCCGCCCTGAGCGCGGCTGCCGGCCAGAGCAGCGCGAGGATCGCCAGCGCCATCAGTGCATTAACTTTCATTCTCTTCTCCTGACTGCTGCACCGCCGCCCACGACGAGAGGCCGCTGCAGACCACATCCCCGACCCAGACGGCGCCGCGCGCCTGGCTGAGCTCCAGCGCCACTTCGCAGGTTTTATTGCCGCCGTAGCTGAAATCGATAGTGGGGTATTTCTTATCCACGTCCATGACAAACTCGCCGTTTTCATCGGTGCGGGTACGGCCGATATGGTTGTTAATCCGCGCATTCGCCAGCAGCGTGCCGTCTTCTGCACGAATACGGCCGGAGACGGTGACCATCTGCTTCACCTCTGGCTCAATCACCGCGACGTTGCCCGGATAAAGGGTCAGATGACTCTTGCGCCCGCTGACGATGTCGTAGCTGTCGAGCGAGTTTTTGCTGTTCTGCAGCTCCACCTCATAGCGACCATAGGGAGAGAGCGGCAGGTAGTTACGCTTGCCGCTGAGCGGGAAGATCCGCCCGTTAACCCTGGCGCTAATCTGACCATCGTCCTCCAGCCCGGTGTTGAAGATCACCCCGGCGTTACCGTCGGTTCGTCCGCTGGCGGCGATGTTTTTGCCCTGCCAGCCGACGCTGCCGCTGGCGGTGAGGTTGGTGTTGACGTAGCCGTCCGCCGCGCTGTTGACGTTCAGCGTGCCGCTGGCGTAGCGGGCGTCGAACTGGGCATACGCGCCGCCGCTGAGGGTTTTGTCATCCCCGGTATCGCCGGAGATGGCCCGCGACAGATTGGCGCCGATGGTGCGAATAGTGCCTTCATCAAACTGCTTGCGCGCTGAGAGGTTAGCCATGGTGTAGCCGTTCTGATGGGTCATCCCGGCGCTGAACCAGTTGCCCAGCGGCAGCGACAGATCGAGGGCGATATATTTCCCGGTGTTGGCGCTGCTGTCGCCATTGTTATAGCGCTGGATCCCCGCCCGCAGGCCGAGCGAGCCAAAGGCGCCGCTGTAGACCGTCTGATAGTAATCCGCGGTGTAGTAATGGCTGTTGTAGCGACGGTCATCGTTGTAGCTGACGCTGAACGTCCCCAGCTTCGACCACAGCGCGTTCAGGTTGAGGGTGCCGCCGATCGCCCGGTTGTCGGCATCGCTGCGCCGCAATTGATCGCCAATGCGGGTTCTCTCCTGGTTAACCCACACTGAACTGAATCCCCCGGGCAACGTGGCGCTGATGCTGCCGACGCTGCTCCACGAGCTGTCGCTGGCCAGCATGTTTTGCAGGTTAACGTTGATCGACTCGCCCAGCGGTAGCGTCAGGCGGGTTTCCCCCACCGCCTGGTTGTCGTAGCCATAGCCCGTAGCCGCCCAGCTCAGGGTGCTGAGCGACCCGGAGGCCGAAAGGCCTGCCAGCCAGCTCTCTTTCGCCGGCCGGGTCTTTTTCCCGCTCTCTGACCAGCGATCCATATGAAAACTGCCGCCCCATACCTGCCACGCCAGCGGCGCGCCGGCGCCGCGTCCCCGGCTGAACAGCTTATTGACCCGCTGGGTGCGTTTGCTGACCACCCGACCATTGACGATCACCTCCACTTCCACGTCGTAAATACCGTACGGCAGGCCGCGGGTATCCACTTCATGGTTGCCCATAGCGAAGTTCTGGACGCTCAGCAACCGACCGTCACGGGTGAGATGCACCTCGCCCGCCGCCGGCAGAAAGGCGATTACCGGCGTGGCGGACTGGCTGTTGTCGAAGACGGTAGAGCTGGCCTGGTTCCCCCAGGAAAGGCCGTAAATCTTACCGGCCGAAATAGCGGTCATCGGTCCCAGGGACTGCAGGTTCCAGGTGTCAAGCATCCCGCCGGCAAAGCGGTGGCCGGCGAAATCGCGCTCATACATGGCCTTATATAATTCACTGTCCTGCTGACCGCTGCCGATGCCGTATAGCGAGCCGTCGAGCACCACGTGATGCTCCCGCAGCGCCGTGACGTTGTTCAGCGACAGGTAGCTGGAGGTGTTGCTCCCGCCGTTACGCATCTGGTTGTTATAGACGCCGAGGTTATAGCTCAGGTTGCTGCTGAGAGCGTTAACGCTGGACTGACCGATATCTTCGCTGCGCGAGCGCAGGACGGTGCCCAGCGCCTCGCGCTTGACCACCAGCTGCAGCAGCAGCTGGCGCAGGCTGAGATCCAGCTGTGCGCTGTCGGTCAGGGGAATGGTGAGCGCCTCGCTGAACGGGGCGTTGGCCAGGCCAATCAGCTGCTGGCGGGTCTGTTCGCTGACGCTGGCGTTACCTTCGCTCTCCTCCAGCTGGATCTGTCGAACGCGCAGCTGGCCGCCGTCCAGCCAGATAAAGGCGCTGCCGATCCGCTGATCGTCCCGGGTGCTCTGGCTGCCGGCGAGATGAATATAGAGCGGGACGCTCATGCCGTCCTGCAGCGCCTGGCTGAAGGCCTGCGGAATAATCACCCCGCCAATCTGCTGCGCGCCTGCGGCGGCAGCGCTGACGTCGGGCTGAACGAACAAAAAGATCATGCCGAAGGCAAGCCGCGTTTTCAGTCCTGGGGTAATCCATCGTTGAGGCATCGTCGTTATCCATCTACACAGCTGTCTATTTCACGGGAACAAACTGCTCACCCTGCCAAAGCGCCACCCGTCCTTTTTTATCCGCCGTGTCCACGCGCGTAAAACGGCGCGATTTACCCGGCATCAGGTAGTAATTCTCTTTACATTCCTTACCATCGGCGGCCTTCAGGCAGGGGCCGTAGGCGAGGATCCGCAGCGTCGCATTCCCGGTGTTGGTCAGAGAGCCGTTGGCGTACTGAAAGCGATAGTTCACCTGCCGGGGCGCCACCACCAGGATGGTGCCGATGCGGGCGGAAGCAGTGGCCACCGCGCTGCGGTTGGCGTTATCGCGTTGGGCATCGCTGAGCGCCTGATCGAACCAGACAATGCGGTAGTAGCGCTCTTTGTCATCCGCCGGGCCTTTGTAGAAGAAGCGGATCACATCGCTGGCCTGGGCGGGTAGCAGCAGGCTGGCGGGAGTGAGCAATACCTCATCCGGTTTGTCCATCGGGATAACCTGCCCGCCGTCCAGCGGGGAAGAGAGCCGTTCGAGATGGATATTGATCAGTCGACCGCTGTCTGTGCTGTTCTTGATCGTTTTGCTCAGCGTGCTGCTGCCGCTGTTCATAAAGGATGAAATATCGCCGACATCCAGCGCCTGCGCCGGCGACACCCCGGCAAGCAGCAGCCCGAGGGCCAGAAGGTGCTTTTTCATAACAATTCCGTCCGTGAAAAAAGCAGGGGGGGATCCCCCTGCTGGTGCATCAGAAGGATCAGCTGGTCCAGGTGGCGTCGAACTGTACGCTGACGTCGCCGCTCCAGATCCCTTCCGGCAGAGTGCTGTAATCGGTCACGGCGGTGGTGCCGTTGGTGGTGCCGCTGATGATGGAGAAAGTGAAACCATCCTGCGCTGTGGTACGGCCGCTGGCGTTGTAGCCATTAGCCAGCGCGCTGAGGTTGCCGCCCATAATATTGTTGGCGGTATCGATCATCACGGTATCGCCAGTTTTTTCCACCGCGGCGCCGTTATAATCCACGCCCACGCTCAGCGTGGAGCCGGAGGTATCCAGCTGGGTTAAGGTGTTGGTGATAAGACGCGAGGTCAGCTTAAAGGCGGTCGCCGTTGTGTCCCCCTCAATCGCCACGTCAAACAGACCTTTCTGCGAGTTAAAGCCTTTAATGCCTTCGGCGTACTGGAACGCCAGGCTGCCGAGCGGGGTCACAACCAGCTTGCTGGTGGTGTCTTTTTTAGCGGTCGCAGACCAGGTCGCTACAGCCTGAGCCGTTACGTCAGCAGCCTGCGCCACGCCCATACCGGTAAACGCCGTTACCAGAGCTATTGCCAGAACCTTTTTTTTCATCGCTTTTTCATCCTGAGTTGAATTAAGGACATGATGTCCCGGTGAACCATTTAAAAAACAGAATTGCCTGGGTGTTACTGAACTAACTTATATATTTTGGAATACAGTTTGGCCTCAGCATTACGCCGATGGGTATACACTGTCTTCACGCTACAATTTTCAATTCTGGCGATCGATTTCGGCTGCATGCCCTGGGCGGTCATGCGGATAATTTTCATTTCCCGATCTGTAATTTTATCTTTCTTAATATCTTTGCGGAGAAACCTGCCATTAATTACATAGGCCAGTTCTTTTCGAATATCGCGACTCAGACCAACATATACCACCCCGCGAATATCGCTATTGTAATACCAGTAGTTCGCTAAGGCCTCTGATTTCCTGGCCGCAATCAATACGACCTGTTTCCCCTTTACCGCGGATAGCCATTCGCTGTCACGCCTGATAAATTCGTTTAATGAAGCCGTATTGAGATTGATAAACACAAAATCTTTTCTGATTTTCTCCAGTGAGAGATAAATTAATTCGTCGATGTCTACAATCAGTTCGGACAGTCCTTTATAGAAATAGGAGTCATCGGCAGACCAAATATACTTATCGGAACAGCTTTTATATTCCATATAGTTTTTAACCTCATAGTCCTTGAAGTAATCATTTTTACAACGTCACTGCTTGCCAGGCCTATAAAGTTTACTGGCGTATTCGTTTCCTTTAATAAATCGCCATTAAATAAGACACGCATTACTTATCAATATTGGATAAGCGGGGATTAAACTATAATTATTTTCTGCTTGGCGTTGAATTTAAGTTTTTTCCTATGGAGTGTCAACATGCGGAAAGGCAATGAATTTCGCGTCCAGGTCAATATTTACAAAAACTGAAAATATCAAATTTTTGAGCGCCAGAAAAAGACATTTATTTTCATAAGGTTATTGGTAATATAACCGTCAATTCTTATCTGCGCTTTATATTATCAAGGATCTTCGCCCTATTATGTTAGGAATATTCTTAATGGAACTCTTGAATGGCTTATCAAATAAACCGGATTTAGCACAAAAGAAAGGATATAAATCTACAAATAAAGAAAAACCAGGATGATTCACCAACACATAAGACTCATGAATAGATTAACCTGCCGCACAAAATAGTTATGTATATGTTAATACATGCGGGATGTTGAATGCTAAACAAAGGCAGACGCATTATCTATTCGATTAAACAGTCTTCTTCATCAAGATTAAGCGAAGATTGCCGAAGGCTGTCTACGCCTACGAACCGGTCTGTCCCCGCGTCCTCCAAAGCATAGCGGCTTTTCGGCGCTTCGCCAGCCGCCAGCATGCCGCACGCGTTGAGCCGCTGGCCGTCGCTCTTTCACGCCAGTTCACGCTTTGTTCGCAATACCGTCATCGAAATTTCATATAAAGACCTATTAATAGTGGCCAGTTAATGACGAACCTGGACACTCTTATGAACAGCTCTCTTGCCGCGGTGGCCGAAACTGATTTCCAGCCGTTCACCGATCCCGCTGCCGGCCGGCAGCGGAAGGTCTTAAGCGTGCGTAATCTGAGTAAAGCTTATCAAGCCCAGCACAAGGTGCTGGACGGCATCAGCTTTGATCTGCACGCCGGGGAAATGGTCGGGGTCATTGGCCGCTCCGGCGCCGGTAAATCGACGCTCCTGCATGTCCTCAACGGCACCCACAGCGCCAGCGGCGGAGAAATTCTTAGCTACCCGGAAGTCGGTACCCCGCACGATGTCTCACAGCTGAAAGGCCGCGCGCTCAATGCCTGGCGTAGCCACTGCGGAATGATTTTTCAGGACTTCTGCCTGGTGCCGCGCCTCGACGTGCTCACCAACGTCCTGCTGGGCCGCCTCAGCCAGACTTCAACCCTGAAATCGCTGTTTAAAATCTTTCCCGCAGCCGACCGGGCGCGCGCCATTGCGCTGCTTGAGTGGATGAACATGCTGCCGCACGCGCTGCAGCGGGCGGAGAACCTCTCCGGCGGGCAGATGCAGCGGGTGGCGATCTGCCGGGCGCTGATGCAAAACCCCGGGATCCTGCTGGCCGACGAGCCTGTCGCCTCGCTGGATCCGAAAAACACTCAGCGCATCATGGATGTGCTGCGCGAGATTAGCGAGCAGGGTATCAGCGTGATGGTAAACCTGCATTCGGTGGAGCTGGTCAGGGCCTACTGCACCCGGGTTATCGGCGTCGCCAGCGGCCAGCTTATTTTTGACGATCACCCCTCCCGGCTGACGCAGGATGTGCTGCAGCGGCTGTACGGCGATGAAGTTAGCCAATTGCATTAATTTCACTCACACGGGCAACATAATGAAAAAATATATGACTGGCGCAGTTCGTTTATCCGCAATGGTCGCGGGCATGATGATGGCATGGCAGGCAGCGGCGGCGCAGCCGAAAGAGCTCAATCTGGGCATTCTCGGCGGCCAGAACGCCACCCAGCAAATCGGCGATAACCAGTGCGTGAAGGCCTTCCTCGATAAAGAGCTGAACGTGGATACCAAACTGCGCAACTCTTCCGACTATTCCGGAGTGATCCAGGGCCTGCTGGGGGGCAAAGTCGACGTGGTGCTGAGCATGTCCCCCTCCTCCTACGCCTCGGTTTATCTCAATAATCCGAAAGCGGTGGATATCGTCGGCATCGCCGTGGACGACAAAGATCAGTCTCGCGGCTATCACTCAGTGGTGATCGTCAAAGCCGACTCCCCATACAAAACGCTGGACGATTTGAAAGGCAAAGCCTTCGGCTTCGCCGATCCGGATTCCACTTCCGGGTATCTGATCCCTAACCATGCGTTTAAAGAAAAATTTGGCGGTAACGCCGACAACAAATACAACAACACCTTCTCCAGCGTCACCTTCTCCGGCGGCCATGAGCAGGACATCCTCGGCGTGCTGAATGGCCAGTTCGCGGGCGCGGTCACGTGGGCCTCGATGGTTGGCGATTACAACACCGGCTACACTACCGGCGCGTTCAACCGCCTGATTCGCATGGATCATCCGGATCTGATGAAGCAGATCCGCATTATCTGGCAATCGCCGCTGATCCCGAACGGCCCGATCCTGGTGAGCAATGCGCTGCCGGCGGACTTTAAGGCGAAGGTCGTGGCGGCAGTGAAAAAGCTGGACACCGAGGATCACGCCTGCTTTATCAAAGCGATGGGCGGTACTCAGCACATCGGCCCGGGCAGCGTGGCTGACTTCCAGCAGATTATCGATATGAAACGCGAGCTGGTGAGCGCGCGTTAATCCTGCCTCAACGCCGCCTGCTTGCCCCGTGGTGAGCGGCGGCGCTACGTTGAAGATCCCCGACGCATGAAGACGACCCACACCGAATTTGAACGCTATTACCAGCAGGTACGCTCGCGGCAAAAGCGCGATGCCGTCTGCTGGTCGCTGCTGCTGCTGGCGCTCTATTTTGCCGCCGGCAGCGCCGCGGAATTTAATCTGCTGACTATCTGGCACTCGCTGCCCCATTTCTTTGACTATATGGCAGAGACCATTCCGCCCCTGAGCGCCGGCAACCTGTTCGCCGATGTGCAGACCAAAGGGTCGCTGGCCTGGTGGGGCTATCGCCTGCCGATCCAGCTGCCGCTGATCTGGGAAACCCTGCAGCTGGCGCTGGCCTCGACCCTGGTGGCGGTCGCCATCGCCACGGTTTTCGCGTTTCTCGCCGCCAATAACGCCTGGTCCCCGGCGCCGGTGCGCTTTGCCATTCGCGTGCTGGTGGCGTTTTTACGCACCATGCCCGAGCTGGCGTGGGCGGTGATCTTTGTGATGGCGTTCGGCATCGGCGCGATCCCGGGCTTTCTGGCGCTGATGCTGCATACCGTCGGCAGCCTGACCAAACTGTTCTACGAGGCGGTGGAAAGCGCGCAAAACAAACCGGTACGCGGCCTGGCGGCCTGCGGCGCGTCCCCGCTGCAGAAAATTCGCTTCGCCCTCTGGCCGCAAGTGAAACCGCTGTTTCTCTCCTACGGCTTTATGCGGCTTGAAATCAACTTCCGCTCGTCGACCATTCTCGGGCTGGTGGGCGCGGGCGGCATCGGCCAGGAGCTGATGACCAACATCAAACTCGACCGCTACGATCAGGTGAGCATCACCCTGCTGCTGATCATTCTGGTGGTGTCGGCGCTGGACATGCTGTCCGGTCGTCTGCGCCTGTGGGTACTGGAGGGTAAGAAATGAGCGTCTGGCACATGCAACCGGATCTCGCCGCCAGCCGGCGGCAGCATAAGCAGCTCTATCAGGTCCAGGGGCGCTACCTGCTCTACGTCGGGCTGGTGGCGCTAGCCTGCCTGCTCTATTACGTCTGGTTTTTTCTGCAGTTTGGTATCAGCGGCGAGCAGCTGACCACCGGCCTGCAGCAGATTGGCCGCTACCTGGCGCGGATGTTCGTCTGGCACGACTTCTGGAACTGGCCGTTCGGCTATTACTTTACGCAAATCGGCGTCACCCTGGCCATCGTCTTCGCCGGGACGCTGACTGCCACGGTGCTGGCGCTGCTGCTCTCCTTCTTCGCCGCCCGCAACATCATGCGCGGCGTGGTGCTGGGGACCCTCGCCCTGCTGATGCGCCGCCTGTTTGATGTGCTGCGCGGGATCGACATGGCTATCTGGGGGTTGATTTTTGTACGCGCGGTAGGCCTCGGGCCGCTGGCCGGGGTGCTGGCGATCATCATGCAGGACACCGGTCTGCTGGGACGGCTGTACGCGGAAGGACACGAAGCCGTGGACCGATCTCCCGGGCGCGGGCTGACCGCCGTGGGCGCGAATGGCCTGCAAAAGCATCGCTTTGGCATTTTTACCCAGTCGTTCCCGACCTTCCTCGCGCTTAGCCTGTATCAGATTGAATCCAACACCCGCTCCGCGGCGGTGCTGGGCTTCGTCGGCGCCGGCGGTATCGGGCTTATCTATGCCGAGAATATGCGTCTGTGGAACTGGGATGTGGTGATGTTTATCACCCTGCTGCTGGTGGCGGTGGTAATGATCATGGACACCCTCTCCGCCTGGCTGCGCCGTCGTTATATCGGCGGCGCCGCGGTGCCGCTGTATCAGAGCGGACGCTAGCGCACATTTGCGCCGGATGGCGGCTTCGCCTTATCCGGCCTACTCGTCCGGCTCCGACTGTCTGTAGGCCCGGCAAGCAACGGCGCCGCCGGGCGATGGCATCAGGCACGGAGCTGCGTTTATGCCGGGTGGCGGCTTCGCCTTATCCGGCCTACTCGTCCGGCTCCGACTGTCTGTAGGCCCGGCAAGCAACGGCGCCGCCGGGCGATGGCATCAGGCACGGAGCTGCGTTTATGCCGGGTGGCGGCTGCGCCTTACCCGGCCTACTTGTCCGGCTCCGACTGTCTGTTGGCCCGGCAAGCAACGGCGCCGCCGGGCGATGGCATCAGGCACGGAGCTGCGTTTATACCGGATGGCGGCTGCGCCTTACCCGGCCTACTCGTCCGGCTCCGACTGTCTGTAGGCCCGGCAAGCATTTATCCGCTCCGCTATTCCAGCCGCCAGCTCAGCACCGGCCAGCCGTATCCGGCACCGGCCGCCTGCAGCTGCGGACAGGGATTGACCAGCCGCACGCGATCCGCATGCAGGCACAGCGGCAGATCGTTAATGGAATCGGTATAGAACGTCACCTCGCCGTCATACTGCGGATGCGCCTCGCGCCACTGCGCCAGACGCGCCACCTTCCCCTGCTGATAGCTGGGGATCCCGGTGATTTCACCGCTGTAGCCGCCGTCGACCATCGCCACGTCAATACCCAGCGCCTGATCGATCTCCAGCGCGGCGGCCACCGCCTGCACCAGCAGGCTAACCGAGGCGGAGATAATCAGCATCTGCTCTCCCTCGGCCCGCAGACGACGAATGAGCTCCCACGCCTGCGGATAGACCCGGGGCAGGATCGCCTCGCGTACGCAGCGGGCCACCAGCGCGTCAACGTCCGACTTCGGTATTCCGGCCAGCGGCGCCTGGATCAGGGCCACATAATCGGCGATATTCATCTCTCCCCGGTCATAATCCGCCATTAGCCGCGCCTCGCGGGCAAGATACCCCTTCTGCGTCGCCAGCCCTTCGCGAACCATAAACTGGCTCCAGACCGTACTGCTATCGCCCTGTATCAGGGTGTTATCGAGATCAAAAATCGTCAGCGTGTTGCCCATGGTACTTTCCCTTACTGGTCAAAATAAGCTGCCGGGAGCATGCGTAAAAAAGATGACAGGAAAATGAACCGGACGCCGCAGCGCCCGGCTCGCCATCAGCCGGCGCGGACCTTCGCGGTGCGGAACACCAGCACGATCCCGCCGACGATCGCCATCATACCGATCATCGCCGCCGCCGGCAGCCGGTTGCCCAGCAGCAGATAATCCAGCAGCGCCGTGATCGCTGGCACCAGATAAAAAAGGCTGGTGACATTGACGATATTTCCCGCGCTCAGCAGACGGTACAGCAGTAGCTGGGCGACCACCGAAATCAGCAGCCCGAGAAACAGCACCGGAATAATCAACCCGGCGTTAACGGTAAACTGGAAGCCGCTGACCGGGGCAATCAGCAGGCACAGCCCCAGACTAACGGCATACTGCAGCGGCAGGACATCCGCCGGCGCCTGACGGCTGCGCTTTTGCCACAGCGCGCCAAAGGTCATCAGCAGCAGCGCCGCCAGCGCAAACAGGATCCCCACCGTCGCCATCGGCGAGGCCGCCAGGCTGCGCCACACCAATAGCACCAGCCCCGCCAGGGCAAGCAGCAGTCCTGACAGCCGCCGCCCCTGCAGGCGGCGCTCCACCACGCAAAGCGTAAGGATGGGCTGGATCCCCATGATGGTGGCGATAAGTCCCGGCGTCACGCCGTTGGCCATCGCCTCGAAGTAACAGACCGAATAGCCGCCAATCAGCATCAGACCGGTGACAGCTGTCTGCAGGCGGGTGCCCGGCGCGGGCAGCCAGCGCCGACGGACGATAGCCAGCGGCGCCAGCGCGACCAGGGCAACCAGAAAACGAAAGACCAGCAGCGCCATCGGCGAGGCGTTATCCAGTCCCCAGCGGGTGAAGATGGCCGCGCTGCCCCACAGCAGCACAAAAAGGGCCGTTGCCGCCTGCGAGGCGAGCAGAGAATAGCGAACGTGCATAGCATGCTCCAGAACGTCAAACACAAGGTATCAAGCGTCATACCGGCAGGTAAGCGCCTGCTAAAGACGGCGTTAAGCGCCGAAAACTACCCGGTCTGGAGGGGGAGGCGGTGGGCAGAGCGTGGCGAAGCGATGATGAGGCGCAGACGTCATCCACCCCGCGTCGAAAGCGGCGCCGGGCAAAGTCTCGCTAGAGATGGCGTAATGCGTCATGGAATGCCTCGTGAAATGTTCCTGTCAGCATCCTGGCACAGACCGTTGCGGAGTGACAACTGCCCTTTATGGCTGATCCAGCCCGAGGTTGTTTATTTTTAATCGTAAATAAACGTAAAGGCGGCCTCGGCTTATTCAGCCGTGGTTTTTAATCGGCTATAAAACAAAGCAGTCTGCTTGCTACTTCGAAAATAACGATATGAAGCCAAAACTGACGCATGCTCTCTTTTTAATTCCTTTTTTGTTGTTGGCAGGATGCTCCTCCTCACCGAAACAGGCAAAGAACACAAAATCTCATGCGGATATGACCATTGATAGCGGATCGGACGATCTGATCCCGGTGGTGGCGGCCCTGCATGATCAGATGCACACCTGGCAGGGAACCCCCTATGAATGGGGCGGTACTGAACAAAGCGGCGTCGACTGCTCGGGTTTCGTCTGGCGCACGCTGAAGGATCGCTTTAACCTGCCGATGGAGCGGATCACCACCCGCGAGCTGCTGCACATGGGCGTGCGGGTCAATAAGCGGGATTTACGTCCCGGCGATCTGGTGTTCTTCCGCACCCGGGCCGGGATGCACGTTGGCTTTTACGATACCGATCATAATTTCCTTCACGCCTCGAGCAGCCAGGGCGTGATGCGCTCTTCGCTGGACAACCCTTACTGGGAATCGGCGTTCTATCAGGCGCGTCGTCTGCCGAAGGAGTATAACGCGCAGATCACCATGAACAGCGACACCCTGCATCTGGCGAAGAATCGCCGCTAAAAAAAAGCCGCAGCCAGGGCTGCGGCGGGTGGTTCTGCGGTTAATCAGAACTGGTAGGTCATACCCAGCGCGACGATGTCGTCATCGTTGATGCCGAGTTTGTTATCGCTTTTCAGCTGGTTGATTTTGTAATCCACGAAGGCGTTCATGTTTTTGTTGAAGTAGTAGGTCAGGCCCACGTCAATGTAGTTAACCAGATCCTCACTTCCCACCCCTTCGATATCCTTCCCTTTCGACAGCACATAGCCGAGGGACGGACGCAGACCGAAGTCGAACTGATACTGCGCCACCGCTTCAAAGTTCTGCGCTTTGTTGGCAAAGCCGCCGCTGATCGGGGTCATCTTGCGGGTTTCAGAGTACATGGTCGCCAGGTAGATATTGTTGGCGTCATATTTCAGGCCGGTCGCCCAGGCTTCCGCTTTCGAACCCTGGCCGCGGGCCAGCAGGTTCTGATCGTTGGTACGGTCGGAGCTGGTGTAGGCTGCGCTGACGGCGAAGTCGCTGCCGCCGAAATCATAGCTTAACGAGGTGCCGACGCCGTCGCCGTTCTGTTTCTTCGCTTCACGGCCTTCGTTTTTACCCTGGTACTGCAGGGTCAGATCCAGGCCATCCACCAGACCGAAGAAGTCGGTGTTGCGGTAGGTCGCCAGGCCGCTGGCGCGCTTGGTCATAAAGTTATCGGTCTGGGCAGAGGAATCGCCGCCGAATTCCGGGAACATATCGGTCCAGGCTTCCACGTCGTACAGGGCGCCAAGGTTACGACCGTAATCGAAGGAGCCGTAGTTCTTCAGCTTCACGCCGGCGAACGCCAGACGGGTTTTCTGGCTGGAGTCGCTCTCGGTTTTGTTACCGGAGAATTCAGATTCCCAACGGCCATAGCCGGTCAGGTCGTCGTTAATCTGCGTTTCGCCTTTAATACCGAAACGCACGTAGGTCTGATCGCCATCCTTGCTGTCATAGTCGCTGAAATAGTGCATGGCTTTGATCTTGCCGTACACATCCAGCTTGTTCGCGTTCTTATTATAAACTTCCGCTGCCTGCGTCGCTGTTGAAGCCACAAAGCCCATCATCATTAATGCCAGAGTACTCTTTTTCATTATTCAGTCCTGGTGATTTATTTATCCGCGCTATTCAATTGCGGGCGCTCGCCCATCAAAAACTGGAGGTTTTTTAACGCCGGGATATTAAATATTTATGACAAGATGGAACTTTTTATAAAAAAGGGTATTTAAATG
>NZ_JAGRQY010000318.1:0-1545 GCF_018223905.1 Klebsiella sp. 28 | reverse complement strand
TACGGGTTCCCCACCCCGGATGCCGCCCTCCGGCCACCGCCCGCAGCTGCTGCCCGGCAAAGATTTCAATCGCCGCTTCCGGCTGATTCACAAACTGTACGGCGTGGTCCCACTGCAAGGTTGCCATGATCTCTCCCGCGATTGTGCCTGGTCAGGCGCCTGCGGCAAAAGATAGTGCTGGGGTGAAGGGAATGGCAAACAAGAATTAAATATATCGAAAGCTGGATAAGTGATTTATATCAACGCGGTATGTCGCATCTGACGGGCGATGAAACGGCGGGCAAAGAACCGCCCGCCACGGGGTCAGACCGACCCTTCTTTCTCAATCACCAGAATACGCGCCGCCCCCTGCGGGTGAGCGACATGCTCGCATCCCACCCCGGCGTAGAAGATATCGCCGGCGTTTAGCATGATGATCTGCTCCTCGCCGTCGACTTTCACATGCATCGCCACCTGACCATCCATCACGGCAAACACCTCCTGACCATCATTGATGTGCCAGATATAGGGTTGGTCGGTCCAGTGCAGACGCACGGTGGTGCCGGAAAAATTGGCAATATCCAGCGCGCCCCACGCGCGTTCGGCGGTGAAATCTTTACTGCTCCAGCTCTGCATGATGGTGTCCTGTGGTAAGGGTTATTTTTTCTGCCAGTTTGCCCAGGGGTCCGCTTTCTCCACCGGCGCGTCATCATCAAGGGAGGCGAGATACATAGCCTCCACCTCTTTGCGCGCCCACGGCGTCCGGCGGAGAAATTTGAGGCTGGACTTAATGCTGGGATCGCTTTTAAAGCAGTTAATGTTGACCTGGCGGGCCATTTCCGCCCAACCATAGCGCGCCACCAGGGCATTGAGCAGCGCTTCCAGCGTCACGCCGTGCAGGGGATCTTTCGAGCTGTGCATTACGATACGTCCGTTCCGCATTAAAAAGTGCGCTTACCTTACTGGCTCTCACCGACGGGCGCAACCGGCTTCATTACGCGCTTCGCGCCTATATCTATTTAACGCAAAAGCACTGAACCCCGCGCGGTCATAAATTAGAAAATAACGTTATTGGTTGCTTATTTGGCCTTGAGGCAAGCTGTGTTCAGCCCCGGACAGAGGAAATCACCATGCGCTGCTGTTGTGCCCGAACCCAGAACCTGAATCTACCCATAACTTATTACCCCGTTTTCGGAGAACACAATGAACGCGACCACCCTGCCGATTCTCGACCTGGCCCGCTACGCGGACCCCGCGGATAAAGCGGCCTTCCTGGCCGACCTGCGTCATGCCGCCCGCGACATCGGCTTCTTCTATTTGATCAACCACGGTGTCGACGACGCGCTTCAATATGAAGTTCAGCGCCAGTCCCAGCGCTTTTTTGCTCTCGATGAGGCGCAAAAACAGCAGGTGGCGATGATCCACTCCCCCCATTTTCGCGGCTATAACCGCGCGGCCTCAGAGCTGACGCGCGGCCAGCCTGACTGGCGAGCGCAGTTTGATATCGGCGCCGAACGTCCGGCGCTGACCCTCAGCGACGACGCCCCGCGCTGGCAGCGCCTGCAG
>NZ_JAGRQY010000317.1:0-1348 GCF_018223905.1 Klebsiella sp. 28 | reverse complement strand
CTGTTAGAGCCCGTCCCGCCCCATCTTATTGAAAGCCTGACTGTTGATGCCCTCCCTGCAAATTCCCCCCGTTTCGAGCCTGAATGCACAGAGCTTTGCCGCTACTGTCTCTCCCTGACGCAGATGCTGGCAGGGCAAAGCTTTTACTCTGAAATGGAAAAATACCTTAGCTGCCTGCTGTATGAACTGATTAAGTATTTTGCTGCGGAAATGATAGCCCCGCGCTGGCTGCGTACCGCCGATGGCGTTAAATTTATTGACGAGGTGACGGCATGATGCAACAGGACTGGCAACCCGCCGACATTATTGCGGCGCTGAAAAAGCGGGGAACGTCGCTGACGGCGGTTTCCCGTAACGCCGGGCTGGCGTCCTCCACGCTGACCAACGCCCTTAACCGACGCTGGCCCAAAGGCGAAAGATTGATAGCGGAAGCGTTAGGCATCGCACCTGAGCAAATCTGGCCTTCGCGCTATCGCTGATGTTCCTCCAGCGCAACCCGGATACGGAAGCCGCGCCGCATTTTATTTATCTGATTCGCCATAATCCTTTGAACCCCAGAATCAGTTTTCTATTATCGCCTTCTTACAACGAAATCAGTTCTCGCCTGCACACAATGCTTCCTGCCCTACGAGAAGTGCCCGATGTATCAGGATGGTCGCCGTTTTACGGGTCATCACACCACTGAAAACTGTTGGATCTGTCGTTCGATGGATAACGGTTTATTACGCTAAGGAAATCACCATGAATCTGATGAGTAATTGTGCACAACCCACCCTGGATGTTATATTAAAATATAATATTCGGAGATCCTCTATGTATACAACTCGCCTGAAAAAGGTCGGCGGATCCATCATGCTGGCGGTTCCTCCCGCCGTGCTGAAAACGCTGGAGCTGTCGACGGACAGCGAAGTGGGTATGACCATTGATAATGGCTGCCTGATTATTGAACCCCAGAAACGGCCCCGTTATTCGCTTGAGGAGCTGCTGGCGCAGTGCGATCCGCACGCCGAAATGAGCGAAGAGGATCGGGAATGGATTGATGCGCCTGCGGTGGGCAAGGAGATTCTGTAAATGGACAGAGGGGAAATCTGGCTTGTTTCACTGGATCCGATTGCTGGCCACGAGCAAAGTGGAAAACGTCCGGTACTCATTGTATCGAAGGCATCGTTTAACAAGCTGACCCGACTACCGGTCGTGGTTCCCGTCACCAGCGGCGGAAACTTTGCACGTACAGCAGGTTTCACGGTTTCACTGGAAGAGGCGGGGACCAAAACAACAGGCGTTATTCGCTGCGACCAGCCCAGGACTATCGATATGGCGGCCCGGAAAGGCAAGCGTCTGGAACGCA
>NZ_JAGRQY010000316.1:0-600 GCF_018223905.1 Klebsiella sp. 28 | reverse complement strand
GATTTTTAACTTAAATGACATAATAATGAAAAATGTTATATGTAAATAATAAAGTCTGACAAAAAAATAAATAAGGTTCATATAAAAAGACTTACTATTTTTAGTAGAAGACTGAAGGGCGCTTGTGAGAGGTTTCAAATAGTAACTATATAAGAAAGGAGGTTTCAATGAAAAAAAGAACAGTAAGATTCTTGTCATCACTCAAAGATAATAAATTATATCGATACTTTGATGAACACTTTAACGTTATTACATGCATTAGTGTCATATTTGTCATTGTATGGAACATCTACTTTTATGCTTAAAACCTCCCTTGAGGGAGGTAGACTATTATTTAATAGTGTTATACTGAACATCACTGACTGGGTTTTTACTCTTGGAATAATCTACTACAGAAATACCAACCAGAATAAAGTAAATGACTCCAGCAACAATAAGAAAGAAAAGTAGTGGTTTTTTGAGAGCATCATTTTCACCTTTTCTGTTCGGGTGCTTTTTGTTCCAACCCCATAGGATTAAATTTACTACTACGAAAAACAGAAAAAAAATTGCAGATTTTGGGTTTTTAGCAGTATGAGAAATAAATGATCAAACCTGATC
>NZ_JAGRQY010000315.1:0-1743 GCF_018223905.1 Klebsiella sp. 28 | reverse complement strand
GCATGGCGTAGCTACTGGAGAAGGTAAACAGGGTATTGCCGAGAATACACAGGCCAGCCAGGAACAGCATCACCGATTTCAGGGAAAACCGGCTGGAGAGCAGCGCCATGATCGGCGCGCCGATCACCACGCCGAAGGCATACCAGGCAATCATATTGCCGGCGGCGGGAATGGATATTCCGACATCGTGCGCCATATCCGGCAGCACGCCCATAATGCCAAACTCCGCCATGCCAAGTCCAAAGGTGCCCAGCGCCAGTGAAAAGATTGTTTTTTTCATACATCTTATAGGGGTATTGAGAGCCGGCCGGCATTATTTACCATCCCGCCCCGACACACCAGCTAAAAACGCCCGACGGCAGTTTCCTCCATACAACAGCCTGATTCGTTCATGTTCCCCAGCCGCGTGGCATACCGGCGGCGTGGTTTCGCAGTAACAATCCCCTATCAAAATCAGTGAGCTCAAAGAGATAAACACCTCATTGATCTCAAGTTAACTTGAGGTTGTAAAGTCAAAACATCGTTCACCTTGGGAGAATTATCCATGCAAAGTGTTGATGTCGGTTTTACTCATGTCGCCTTTACCGTCCGCTGTCTGGCCAGCAGCATCGATTTTTATACCCGCTATACCGCGATGACCGTCATTCACCAGCGCGAGCCCGACCTCCCCTCGGCGCGGAAAGTGGCATGGCTCAGCGACCGCACCCGGCCTTTCGCCCTGGTGCTGGTGCAAAGTGACGATCCGGCCGATACGCCGCTGGGACCGTTCGGCCATCTCGGCGTCGCCTGCGCCACCCAGGCCGAGATCGATGAGAAAGTGGCCCTCGCACGGCGGGAAGGTGTTTTACGCCGGGAGCCGGAGCAGCTGGGCGATCCGGTGGGCTATTTCGCTTTCTTTGCCGACCCGGACGGTAACACCCTGGAGCTGTCGTGGGGGCAGCGGGTGGGACTGGAAGTCATCCTGGCGGGAAAACCCGGCGAATAATTTTCCACCGCCTCGCCGGGGGAGGATTACACTTCAAAGGGATACCTCGGCAACACGGAGCATGGCGATGGGCAACAAGAAAAGCGGTAATCCGGTCGACACGGCGGCAAAAATCGCGCCGCTCGACAACAAAGCGTACGAGAAAGCGCTGCGCAAACTCCACGTTGAGCTGGTGAAACTGCAGCGCTGGGTGGTACACAAAGGACTGAAAGTGTGCATTGTCTTTGAAGGCCGGGACGGCGCCGGGAAAGGCGGCACCATTAAGGCCATCACCGAGCGCGTCAGCCCGCGTATCTTCCGAGTCGTCGCCTTACCCTCGCCCACCGAGCGCGAAAAAAGCCAGCTTTACTTTCAGCGCTATATCAAGCATCTCCCGGCGGCCGGCGAAATCGTGATTTTCGATCGCAGCTGGTATAACCGCGCCGGCGTCGAACGGGTGATGGGCTTTTGTACGCCGGAGGAGGTGCAGAAGTTCCTCGACGGCGCGCCGATGGTGGAGCGCGGCATGGTCGAATCGGGCATTATTCTGCTCAAGTACTGGCTGGAGGTCTCTCCGCAGGAGCAGGAGCGCCGTCTGCGGGATCGCATCGACGACGGGCGTAAAATCTGGAAGCTCTCGCCGATGGACATTAAGTCTTTCAACCGCTGGGATGAATATACCGCTGCCCGCGACGCCATGTTCGCCGCCACCGATACCGCCTGGGCGCCGTGGTTCGTCGCCCGCTCAGAGGATAAAAAGCGCGTGCGTCTGAATATCA
>NZ_JAGRQY010000314.1:0-1926 GCF_018223905.1 Klebsiella sp. 28 | reverse complement strand
GGTGACGCCGCGCAGGTCGCCGGTACCGCTGCCGGTGGTATCCTGAAAACTCTTCGGATAGATTTGATAAATAACGCCGTTTTGCCACCAGTGGGGGAGATGATTCATAGTACTTTCCTGCTGCAACGAGGGGCGCCAAAGGCGCCCCGAAAGAAGAAGTTAGACAATCTGCAAGGTGCCCTGACGGTACTTGCGCTGATACACCACGCTGGTGAGGATAATCGGCACCACCACCGCGATAGCCATCGCCATGGCGTACACCTGCCAGTAGGTAGGCTGGATGGAGAGGATCCCCGGCAGGCCGCCGACGCCGATGCCGTTCGCCAGCACGCCGTTCAGGCCGCACAGCAGGCCGGCGAGGCCAGAGCCAATCATTGCGCACAGCATCGGGAAGCGGTATTTCAGGTTGATACCGTACATCGCTGGCTCGGTGACCCCGAGATAGGCGGAGATCGCCGCCGGTACCGAGATTTCACGTTCATTCTGCTTGCGGCTGGCGATGATGATGCCGACCACCGCCGACGCCTGGGCAATATTCGACAGCGCAATCAGCGGCCACACCGGGGTGCCGCCCATGCTCTGGATCATCTGCATATCGATAGCGAGGGTGGTCTGGTGGACACCGGTAATCACCAGCGGCGCGTAGAGGAAGCCGAACAGCGCGGCGCCGATCGGCGCGAAGCTGCCGGTTAACAGATGGCGTACCGCGAAGGCCACGCCGTCGCCGATCAGGCGGCCGAACGGACCGATAATGGCGTGTGCGAGGAACACCGCGAGGATCAGCGAGCAGACCGGGACAATCACCAGGTAGAGGTAGTCAGGCACAATGCGCTTGAGGCGCGTCTCGATAAAGCCTAAGGCCAGGCCAGCCAGCAGGGCCGGGATCACCTGCGCCTGGTAGCCGACTTTGGCAATGGTAAACAGGCCGAAGTTCCACACCTCCGGCACCTGCTGGCCGAGGAGATAGGCGTTCATCAGCTGCGGGGAGACGAGGGTGACGCCAAGGACGATCCCGAGGATCGGCGTGCCGCCCATCTTCTTCACCGCTGACCAGCAGATCCCCACCGGCAGATAGAAGAAGATCGCCTCGCCAATCAGCCACAGGAAGTCATAGATGGTTTTCAGCGATGGATACATCTGGGCCAGCGTCTGGCCATTGCTCATGGGCAGGTCGCCGATAACGTTGCGGAAACCGAGGATCAGACCGCCGCTGATCAGGGCCGGCAGCAGGGGAAAGAAGATCTCGGCGAAGTGCGAGATTAATTGTTCATGCCACTTCATATTTTGCCGCGCGGCCTGCTTGACCTGCTCTTTGTCGGCGGAGGTCTGGCCGGTGGTCGCCAGCAGGGCCTTGTAGTAATCGCCCACCTCGGTGCCGATGACCACTTGGAACTGGCCGGCGTTAGTGAAGCATCCCTTCACCATGCGCAGCTGCTCAATCTCTTTTGGTCTGGCGATGGCCGGGTCGTTCAGCACAAAGCGCAAACGGGTAATACAGTGGCTGACGGTGGCGATGTTACCGCGCCCGCCCACCAGTTCGATCAGTTTATCGATGTCCTGCTGGTTTACTTTGCTCATGATGAAGCCTCAAAAACAGAGGGGAGAGATGCCGTTTTTACCTTGAGGGCATCCTAACCGTTCCGCTTAATTTGCAAAATGGGAACGTTCCCGAAACCCGGCGACGATCACATAAATCGCCCGAGCGAGATTAATTGAGGGCGGCGGGAATCACGATCTGGCGGGGATCGACGCTGCCGGCGATCTGCTCGATCAACTGCCGGGCGGCCCGGCGTCCGGACTCGGCATAGCCCGGATCGACGGTCAAGATTTCCGGGTGGAGAAACTTCATCAGCGGCGTGCTGCCGACGCTGGCGAGCTGCAGCGCATCGCGACCCTGCTGCTGGAGGTACTTGCTGGCGCCGAGGG
>NZ_JAGRQY010000313.1:0-674 GCF_018223905.1 Klebsiella sp. 28 | reverse complement strand
GGTCAGCATAGAAACGGCTAGCGTAGTGATTTTTTTCACGGTTGATCATCCTTTATTTTCGTTCCTGACAGAGATAGCCTATCATCACTCAGCTGAATGTTAAGATTTATTTACCAATTTTTGCAAAATGAATAGTGTTATCTACTGGTAAGACATCGGCCGCGCAGAGCGCAACAGAGGCGCTGGCGGGCCGCCAGCCCCCTGCCGGGAAAGCTATTCATTACGGCTATTTTTCGCTTCCTCAATAAACTCTTCATCGATTTCATCGGTATTGCCGGCATGTTCTCGTCCCGACAGCAGGTTCCAGCAGGCGATAAACAGGGCGGCGATCAGCGGCCCGATCACGAAGCCGTTGATACCGTAGATCTCCATGCCGCCCAGAGTGGCGATAAGGATCAGATAGTCCGGCATCCTGGTATCCTTGCCCACCAGCAGTGGACGCAGAATGTTATCCACCAGGCCAATCACAATCACAAAGAAGCCGACGATAAAGGCGCCCTGCCACAGTTGGCCGGTGGCGAAGAGGTAGATGGCCGCTGGCACCCAGATAATGGCCGAGCCCACCGCCGGGATAAGCGACAGAAACGCCATCAGCGCTCCCCAGAGAATGCTGCCGTCCAGACCGGCGATCCAGAAGGCAAAGCCACCCAGCGCCCCCTGCGCCAGCGCCACGG
>NZ_JAGRQY010000312.1:0-2791 GCF_018223905.1 Klebsiella sp. 28 | reverse complement strand
CGCGCAGGGCCTGGCGCAGGTAGCGCCAGGCGATACGCCGCTGCTCAGCGTCGAGCATCCGACAGGCGAATTTAGCGTGACGCTTCAGCTTGATGCTGACGGCGCCCTGGCTGGCTGCGGCCTGTTACGCACGGCGCGACTGCTGTTTGCTGGCGAGGTTTTTATTCCGGCCCGCGTCTGGCCGCGTGAGGAGTGATAATGACAATCGCGTTTATTGGTTTTGGCGAGGCGGGTGGCATTCTGGCGGCGGATCTGGCCCGTGAGCATGCGGTGACCATTTGGGATTGCAAGCTCAATGGCCCGGAGCGAGAGGCGATGGGCAAAAAAGCCCGTGATTCGCGCGTTCAGGTGGGAAATTCGCTGGCGCAGGCGCTGGAGGGGGCCACGCTGGTTTTTTCTACTGTGACCGCCGGTGAGGCGCTAAAGGTGGCGCAGCTGGCGGCCGCGCTGCTGCAGCCGGGACAATATTTCCTCGATCTCAACTCCGTGGCGCCGGAGACGAAACGGCAGGCGGCTGAACATTTTCTGCCGGGCGCCTACATCGATGTCGCGGTGATGGCGCCGGTACCGCCGGCCCGATTGCAGACACCGTTATTGATCGGCGGGCCGCAGGCGGAGGCGATCGCGCCGCGTCTGCAGGGGCTGGGGCTGAATGCCCGCTATGGCGCCAGTACGGTGGGCCAGGTGTCGGCGATAAAAATGTGCCGTAGCGTGATGATCAAAGGTCTTGAAGCGCTTACCACAGAATGCCTGTTCGCGGCTCGTGAATACGGCGTTGAGGAGGAGGTGCTTAGCTCCTTGCATCATAGTTTCCCCTCTCTGGGCTGGACAGGCGCGTTCCCCGACTATCTGATCAGCCGGGTGGCGGAACATGGCATTCGGCGCAGCGAAGAGATGGAAGAGGTGGTGAAAACCCTGCGTGACGTGGGGAGCGCCGGGATAATGAGCGAGGCGATTGCGAAAAGCCAGCGCCAGCTGCCGGAGCAGATGGCCGCCCGTAGCCTGAGCTACAGGCAGCTGATGCCGTTTGACTGGAAAACGCTGGTCGCGAGGCTGAAATAACCGCTATTTGGCCGGACAGACGATTTTGTCGATTGCGGCCTGGTAGCTTTTCTGGTTATTGCGCTCCTTCGCCAGCGTTGCTTCGCGGACCGCGTTCTTGTTACCGTCGGTCGCCAGCACTTTATTGGCAAAATCGTTGTCGCTGAGGTGGCTTGCTGGCGCGCATTTTTCCTTCACCGCTTTGAGCACCTGCTGTTTTTGCTGCTCGAACTGCAGGCTTTGCAGCGGTGATTCGGCCCACGCCGACGTGGCGCTCAGGGCGGTGACCAGGCATACCATCCAACATGCTTTCATCAGGCTTCTCCTTCCGTAATCGCTTCCGTCAACTATATGCGCAGGCGGGAAAACACGCAAATAGTGGTCAGTTTAACTTATTGAAAATGCAATTTTTATCGCCTGCTCAGGCGGCTCTCACCCGCCGCCGCGAGTCGATGGCGATCAGCACCACCGACGCGAGGATCAGCAGAGTGCCCAGCCAGTCCGGCAGCGTGAAGGTGATCCCCAGAAGCAGGAGCGACAGCAGGGCGCTGCTCAGCGGTTCGGCGCAGCTTAGGATCCCGGCCTTTGCGCCGCCAATCTTCTGCGCGCCGTTGAGATAGAGGCTGAAGGTCAGCGAAGTACCGATCACCACCAGGTAGAAAAAAGCTAACAGCAGGCTGCCGTTAACCACAAAATCGGTGCCCTGGCCGCCGTAAAACGGCAATAGCATCGCGCCGCCGAACAGCATGCTCCAGCCGACGATGGGCAGCGTCCCGTAGCGGGCAATCAGCGTTGAAGGATAGGTGGTATAAAAGGCGGCGGCAAACGCCGAGGCGATCCCCCAGAACAGCGCCGCCGGCGAAATCGACAGCGTCGTTGGGTTGCCGTGGGTCACCAGCAGAAAGGTGCCCGCCAGCGAGGTGCAGATAGCCCCCAGCACCAGCGGAGTGGGACGCGCTTTGCGGGCGAGGGCGAACCAGGCGACGATGATCGTCGGCGACAGAAACTGCAGCACCGTGGCCGTGGCGGCATTGGACTTTTCAATGGTCATCAGAAAGGTGAACTGCACGGTTAGCGCGCCAAACAGCGAGAAAAACAGCAGGCTGAGGGCGTCGCGGCGGTTTTGCAGCACGCGGAAAATGCGGTCGCCGTGAACAAAGCCGAGCATCAGCAGGATCAGCCCGGCGAACAGCAGACGCGTCATGGTCAGAAACGGCGACGACATCTGGCTTTCCTGCATAATAAATTGCGCACACACCCCGGAACTGCCCCACAGCACGGCGGCAATCAGTACGTTCAGNNATCATAGCATGCGCGCGCCCGGGCGGCGGGGCAGGAAATGGTAGTCGGGCGCGGCGGCGTAACTATTTTGCAGGCCCGGTAAGGCGAAGCCGCCGCCGGGCATTAACCGATAGTCGCGTTCTAGCTTAAATCGACATTTTTACTGCCGAACAGCCAGGTGAGGACAAAGCCGCACAGGTAGGAGACCGCCAGCCCGCCGGCGTAGACCGCCATCCCGGCGTAAATTCCGCTGCCGGAGGTCATCAGCGGCAGCGCCACCAGACCGGACGGACCGAACACCGTGTTCAGGCCGACCGGCAGCCCCAGCCAGGCGATCAGTCCGACGAAGAACCCGCCGCAGGCGCCGCCGAGGCAGGCGGTGACAAACGGCTTCATCCGCGGCAGGGTGACGCCGTAGATCAGCGGCTCGCCAATCCCGAGGAAGCCCGGAATAATTGCCCCTTTAATC
>NZ_JAGRQY010000311.1:0-4311 GCF_018223905.1 Klebsiella sp. 28 | reverse complement strand
GCCTGTAGCGGCTCGCCGTTTAACAGTACCTCGCCCTCGCCAGGCGTTTCCAGACGATTAATCAGCCGTAATAAGGTGCTTTTTCCTGCCCCGCTGTAGCCAATAATGCCAAAAATATCGCCTCGCTCAATGCTGAGATTAATATCCTGCAAGGCCAGAACCGGATGTCCTTTCCTGGAAAAGCTTTTACTGACGTGGCGAAATTCTATCATCGCGTTATTCATTTTAAATAGTCAGGCAGCAGGTAACCATCATACTGCGGATGGCTGAGAATATATTTTTTGAACTCGGCCGAGTGGTAGCCATCGATAATATCTTTGGCAAACTGCGCCTTCTGATTTTTACCGGCGACGGTCACGACATTAATAAAATGGCTGGTGGCTGCTTCCAGCTTTAAGGCCGAGGTCAGGGACATACCGCTGGAGACGGCAAAATTGCCCTGAATCAGGCCATAGTCGACGTCCGGCAGAGCGCGAACCTGCTGGGCATTATCCATCTCTTTTAGGACAATTTTGTAAGGATTATCTACGATGTTACGCTGCGAAAAAGTGGCCGGATCGCTGTCTGGTTTAATTTTCACCCAGCCAAGGCTCTCCAGCACCAGTACCGCACGATATTCATTTGACGGCTGGTTTGGTACCGACACGACGGTGCCCGCCGCCGGGGTCCCCAGGGTGGTCAGTTTCCCACCATACAGCCCCATCGGCGGCGTGGGGACCTGCACAATGCCCACGTTATCGATCCCCAGCCGCTCATTAATTGCTTTCAGATATACCGGATGCTGCATAATATTCGCTTCGATATCGCCGCGGGCTACCGCGTCATTCACCTGAATACCGTCGCTGAAATCCTTATATTCGATTTTATACCCTTTACTCAATAAATAGGGCGCGACGCCTTTCTCAAATTGTTCTTTATACGGCCCGGGGTTAAAGCCGACGCGGATAAGATGAGCGTCGGCGGCGGCATAAAAAGAGGTGGCCGACAACAGGGCGAGAGCGATCCCGCGCGCAACTGACTTGTTCATAAGGTATTTTCCTGGAGGGTTGGCGATATTGAACGATTAAATCACAGCCGACTGTGGGTTGTAAGCCAGAACGCCGAATTTCCTTTTGCTAATTCCTCATTAACTTTTGCTATACCGACATATCTTAAAAACAAGAATCTTTTGCGTATATTGTTATTTAGCCAGCCGCTATAAATCCCTTAAAGATGGTTAATTATTCGTGATTTAAACCGGGAATGTTATGCCTGATTTTACTGCTTCGCCGCTGGTGGACGCCCTGGAAGAGAATCTGTTCAGCCTGCTGGAAAAACTGGCCGCGGAGGTCAACACCGAAGCGCTGCCGCTGATCGATCTTTCCAGCGGCAGTCCGGATCAACCCACCCCGCCGGAAGTAATCGACTCGCTGCAGAGCGCTATTCATCGTCGTGAAAACCATGGCTACCCGTCGTTCTGGGGCAAACCACAGGTCCGCGAGGCGATCGCCCGGTTCTATCGCCGGCAGTATGATGTGGAACTCGATCCGCACAGCGAAGTCGCCGTGTTTCAGGGGTCGCATATCGGTATAGGCGGCATCCCGCGGGCGCTGCTCAGCCCCGGGCAATACCTCATCTCCACCGATCCCTGCTATCCGATTTACCGCTCGGCGGCGCTGCAGTCCCAGGCGGCGTTTTATGGCCTGCCGCTCAGGGCGGAGAACCATTTCCTGCCGGATTTTAACGATCTTCCCCGGGAAGTCGCTGACAAGGCCGGGCTGGTGGTGCTTAACTATCCGCATAATCCAACCGGCGCCCTCGCCACGCCGGCGCTGTTCACCAGCGCGCTGCAGTTTGCTCGTCGTCACCAGGTGCCGATCCTCCATGATTTTGCCTATGCGGCCATCGGCAGCGCGGCCAGCGATGCGCCGCTGAGCCTCTTCTCCCAGCCCGACGCGAAAGCATGGGGAGTGGAAACCTATACTTTTTCCAAGACCTTTAATATGGCCGGCTGGCGCTTCGGCTTCGCGGTCGGCAACGCCTCGATTATCCGGGCGTTTAAAAAGCTGCACACCCATAGCTACAGTACGGTGTTTGGCGCGATTCAGGATGCGGCGATCGCCGCGCTCAACCTGCCGGCCGAACGGATTGCGCAGCTGACGGCGGTCTATCATCAACGTCGGGAGTGGGTTCTGCGTCGACTGGCCGCGCTGCGCTGGCCGGCGCGTGACGCACAAGGCACTTTCTTCCTCTGGCTCGGCGTACCGCCCGGCTACCGTTCGCAGGAGTTTGCCCGTCTGCTGCTGCAGGAAGCGCATATTCTGGTGGCGCCGGGCACGGGTTTTGGCGCAGGGGGGGAAGGATTTATTCGCATCAGCCTGACCGCAGGGGACGAGGCGCTGAGCAACGCGCTGGACCGTCTTGCCCGGCTGGCGCTGTTTTAGTCCGCCGCCGGGAGAAGCAAAAACGCAACCCTGGCCGTCGGGGATTACCCGGCTGACGAGTCCATCACCGACAGCACGATTTTGCCCTCAAGATGCCCCTGCGCTGCTCGCTCATGCGCCATCTGCGCCTGCGCAAGGGGGAAAACGCTGTCAATTGCAACCCGGATGACCCCGGCGTCCAGCAGGTCGGCAAGCCGGGCGAGCTGCGCGCCGCTGGAGCGTACCTGGGTGGTGGAGACCGTCACTCCGCGCTGTCGCGCCTCTTCCGCCCCGGCAAAGCCGAGCGGAAAGATCGGGTACAGCGCGCCGCCGGGTCGCAGGGTACGCAAAAAACGGCCGCTGGCCGGCCCGCCCGGCGCATCAATGACCAGATCCAGGTCACGCACCGTCTCCTCCACTGCGGTGGTTGTATAGTCGATAACGCTATCGGCGCCGAGCTGACGTAAAAAGGCTTCATGGCGGCCCGCGGCGACGGCAATCACCTCGGCGCCCTGCCACTTCGCCAGCTGCACGGCGAAATGACCGACTCCCCCTGCCGCGCCGTTGACCAGGACGCGTTTACCCGCCAGCGGCACCGGCCGATGCGGCCCCGGCTGCAGCGGATTCGCCACCTCATGCCCGGGATCGATCATGAACTGCCAGGCGGTGAGGAGCGACATCGGCACCGCGGCAGCCTGCTGATGGCTCAGGGTTAGGGGTTTGCGAGCGAGGTCGCTGACCGGCACGCTAACGTACTCGGCGTAAGCGCGGCTGCCCCCTGCCGCCCCTTCGGGAAAACGCGCCATAGCATACACTTCGTCGCCGACCGCCACCTCTCGGACGTCATCCGCCCGCGCCACCACCACCCCGGAGAGATCGGTCCCGAGGATCAAGGGAAAGCGGACCTCGGGCCGCCACTCCGGCGGCAGCTGTTGATAGCCATCGCGCAGATAGCTGTCCGGCGGGTTCACGCCCACCGCGTGCACCTGTACCAGTACTTCACCGGCCTGCAGGACCGGCATGGGCGCATCCTCATAGCTCAGGACTTCCGGCCCGCCAAAGGCGTGCTGTTGAACGGCCTTCATCATCTGCGTCGACATCGCTTTCTCCTCATATGGAAATGCGTTATATTTAACGGAGCACCGTTCCGAATATATGGAGCGGTGCTCCGATTGTCAAGGAACGCCAATGAGAGCTGATGCCAGAAAAAATTATGACCTGTTGATCGAGGTGGCCCGTGACGTCTTTGTGGAGCAAGGCGCTGAGGCCTCGCTGCGCGATATCGCCCGCCGGGCGGGCGTCGGAATGGGAACCCTCTATCGCCACTTTCCCAACCGCGACAGCCTGCTGGAAGCCCTGCTCCGCAGCCGCTTTGCGGCGCTAACCGCCCGGGCTGAGTCGCTTCTGCTCGCCGCCGATCCTGCCGCGGCGCTGCTGGAGTGGCTGGCCGAGAGCGTGGCGTTTACCCATCAGCATCGCGGGATCATCGCCCCGCTGATGAGCGCCATCGACGATCCTGAGTCCGCCCTGCACAGCGCCTGCGTTGCCCTGCGCGCCGCCGGTACGTCGCTGCTTACCCGCGCGCAGCAGGCCGGGCTGGCACGGCCAGATCTCAGCGGAGAGGAGCTGTTCGATCTGATCGCCGCGCTTGCCTGGCTGCGGGAGCAACCGTCCCATGCCCCGCGCGCAGAGCGGATTTTAGCGGTGCTGGCCGACGCGATCCTGACTGCCGGCTAGCGGCGGCCGGTCACCGACGAGACAGCGCGCCTGGCGGGTAACCAGAACACCAGCCTTTAACGATCAAACGCCCAGCGAGCCCCGCTGGTCAGCGCCCGCTCGAAGGCGGGACGGCCGGGGCCTGCCAGCCAGCCGGCGAAGGTGTGCAGCTGCGGGTGCAGCTGGCGCAGGG
>NZ_JAGRQY010000310.1:0-948 GCF_018223905.1 Klebsiella sp. 28 | reverse complement strand
CGCCCTGAAAGCGGGCGCCCGGCGTAATGGCCTGGCCGAGCAGATCCACGCTGCCGCGCCATTCACGCTGCAATCCGGCCAGCACGCGCAAAATCGTCGATTTGCCGCAGCCCGAGGCGCCGATCAGGCTGAAGGTTTCCCCGGCGTCGACACGGAAACTGGCGGCGGAGACCGCCGTCTTCGCGCCGAATGTAACCTGTAAATCCTGAAGATTAACGATCGCCATGGGCTGTCTCCGTAAAGTCCTGGGTTCTGTCGAGGGTCGGCAGCATCTGGCCGTAGGTGTGGGCATTTGGCCGGCAGGTCCACAGGGTGCGGGTGTAAGGGTGCGTCGCGCTCGGCAGCGCCCGCGCCGGCATCTCGTCGACCTGTCTCCCCTGGTACATCACCAGCACGCGATCGCAATGCGCGGCTACCAGCGGTAGATCGTGGCTGATCAGTAACATGGCCATCTGCCGCTGCGCGCTCTGCTCCACCAGCAGCTCGAGGATCTGGTTGCGCAGGCGGGCGTCGAGGGCCGAGGTCGGCTCGTCGGCTATCAGCACCTTCGGGTTATTGAGCAGCGCGAGGGCGATCATCACCCGCTGTCCCATCCCGCCGGAGAGTTCGCCGGGATAGCGGCTGAGGACCGGCAGATCCAGACCGACGGCGGCGATGGCGTCTTTGACCGCCTCGGCGCGCGCGCGGCGGCTCAGACGCTGATGCAGGGTTAACGCCTCCTCCAGCTGCGTCTGAATGGACTGCACCGGATTCAGCGCATAGCGCGGGTCCTGCAGCACCATGGCGATATCGTTGCCGCGCAGCGCGCGCCAGCCGCGAGCGCTGAGGGTCAGCACATCGCGCCCCAGCACCTCCAGCCGTTCGGCGCTCACCACCCCGGGCTTGCGCACCAGGCCCATCAGCGCCCGGGCGGTCATCGATTTGCCGGAGCCGGATTCGCCCACCAGC
>NZ_JAGRQY010000309.1:0-1298 GCF_018223905.1 Klebsiella sp. 28 | reverse complement strand
TCCTTCCACAGGACAAACATGGCGTTAGGGTTGTCAGCGAATTCTTCGCGCAGCGCCAGCACGTTGCCCTCGGCATCGACGGGAGCCGGAGTTGAGCCGGTGCTGTCGACGCCAATGCCCACGACGTCGGCGCGTTGTTCGGCGCTCAGCGAAGCCAGCACGCTTTTCAGCGCCGCTTCCATGGACTCGATGTAATCTCGCGGGTGATGGCGGAAGCGGTTGTTAGCGCCATCGCAATACTGTCCTTCCCGCCAGCGCGGATACCACTCCACGCTGGTCGCCAGCTCTGCGCCGGACGCGCATTCCACCGCCAGAGCGCGGACTGAGTCACTACCAAAGTCGAGGCCAATCGCAATTGCCATCTTGTTACTCCATGCAGAAATCATTCATGCAGCAACAGTAGATATCCCCGGCAAAATCCGTCAGGCCGGATTCGCTAATCTTATGGATTATTTTGCTGTTACCTTGCAAAGTGTGACGCCGTGCAAATATTCTATGTGGACTTTTCTGCCGTATTTATAGACACTTTTGTTACCCGGCATATCACGGTGGAATGCACGCTACTGGCGCTTTTTTCGCTTGCTGTACGGGTTTTTCGCCAAATTCCCACCGCCGTCGCAGTCGCGACAGGGCCGAGAGCGATAAAATGATGAATATGGACAATTGGTGCCACTGATACCTTCGGGGAGAACCACGCGTATGGCCGAAACGCAAAACGATCCGCTGCTGCCGGGCTACTCTTTTAACGCTCATCTGGTTACCGGCCTGACGCCGATTGAGGCGCAGGGATACCTGGATTTCTTTATCGACCGCCCGCTGGGTATGAAAGGCTATATTCTCAATCTGACGATCCGCGGCGAGGGGGTGATCAACAACCACGGCGAACAGTTTGTCTGCCGGCCGGGCGATATGCTGCTGTTCCCGCCCGGGGAAATTCATCACTATGGCCGCCATCCCGACGCCAGCGAGTGGTATCACCAGTGGGTCTACTTCCGCCCGCGCGCCTACTGGCACGAGTGGCTCAACTGGCCAACGATTTTTGCCCAGACCGGCTTTTTCCGTCCGGATGAACAGTGGCAGGCGCGTTTTGGCGAGCTGTTCGGCCAGATCGTTGATGCCGGGCAGGGGGCGGGGCGCTATTCCGAACTGCTGGCGATAAACCTGCTGGAACAGCTGCTGCTGCGGCGGATGGAGGCGATCAACGAATCGCTGCATCCGCCGCTGGACAACCGGGTGCGCGACGCCTGCCAGTACATCAGCGACCATCTGGCGGACAGCCATTTTGATATCGCCAGCGT
>NZ_JAGRQY010000031.1:0-26978 GCF_018223905.1 Klebsiella sp. 28 | reverse complement strand
GCAATTCAGGTTTAGCTTACTTATTAGCCAGTTACTGGCAATGGCGATCCCAGTCAGGGGAGCCAAATTTAGAAAATCCCGCTTAAGGAAACTTACGCGGGATTTTTGTTATTAATCAACTGGCCCTGCAATTAGCCCATATGCCGACATAGCTCGCTCCATCTGTTTATCGCTGTGGCGAACGGCGTATTGCCCAACAAACAGAGATTAATTTCAGCCCCATTTCCCCTGACTGATCTCCGTGACCCGGTTATACGGGATGTTTACTGTGAACCACGTTGAGCGGTTATGACAGGCGCTACATGACACAATAACCCGGAATCATCAGTGCCGTTCAATGTGGCAGTTGCTAAAAAAAGTTCACCATTTTATGGAAACCGCCAGCCCGTTTTCCGGAGGTCAACATGGGCTGGCAAAAGAGTAGCGTTATTCCGCGCAACTATTTAGCTTTTATTTTCTCTAAGAATATCGAGGTATGAACGCTCTCTCCTATTTATCCATGTTTCTTTTATATGCTCTGACAATTGTGGAATATCGCTTTCTAGCGTAGAAGGCCATAAGCAAGGATTATAATCATAGACTCTTAACATGTGGTCTATATCAAATATAGGTGCAGTACCTTTTGCTCTGATCAAACAGACAGGTTTACTAAAGGCAATCCTCATACCTAATTCAAAAAGCACATTTGGATTGTGTTCAGTTAGATCAACTATCACAAGATCAGCAGCATCAAGATCGTTGACAATCGTAGATTGAATAACTTCACTCCCTGCTTTTTTTGCCGTCTTAGCATTAAATCCAGCCTTCACCGCAGAAGGCGTAATGAGATGTTTAAGTACTTCATCAAAATAACCATGCGGGTAGTTAGACGTTTTTTCTGAAAAAGGCATAGCAACAAATGCAATAAGTTTACTTTGCCCTTGAGATTCACCGAGCATAATGGAACTACTAGCTGTGGCAGTTTTGTCATTAACTGAGTTAGTACTAATGCTATCTTCTCTAGCGACTTTTTCTCGAACGTATTTGAGGTTTTGTTGATATAAGTTATAAAAGTCGTCTTGTAATTGATCATCTATACCGAATTCAGTTTTTAGAGTATTCTTTAAATATTCAATCTCAGGTAGGTTACCACCTTGATAGTAATCATATACTTTCTTAAATAAGTCTATATTTAAGAAGCTACTTAATATTGCATTGCCTTCTTCCTCCTGTGATTTAGGATATACTAAACTCTTCCCTAATTCCGTAAGTTCAATTTTGCTTGTGTCGCGAGTACCCACGGTTATGCCGTAATCTCGAGCAGACGCAGTCATGTAGAAAAAATTGGCACTTTACCTAAACCCAGTGCTTTAGCAACTTCACCTGGTGCCCATGGGTTACCGGCGTTAAATTCCTTCAGACAGTCAGCTATTTTTCTACAATCTTCTAGAGAGTATTGAGGGAAGTCACGCTTTGGTTTGGTCGCTTTTTTTCTAGGCTTCCTTACTTTAACTACAGGCGTTGTTTCAGATGCAACTTCTGGAGTGGTTTCATTTTGGGAAATTTCGTTATCTTCAGACATATAAATCCTTTTTAATACTAAGAACAAGACTACGATGAAAAATCAAATTTTACATCGTACCGATGATAGCAATGGGATATATCTCAATTAAATAAAAGCTATTGCCATCACAAAATCAAGTTATTAATTATGATTTATTCAATCTTCCCCATTGTTTCATTATTTATACCCATCAGCGGCCTGGCCTCATACCGCACATCTTCGCCCCCACGCACCAGCCGATCCCGCAACCCATAATGATGCACCCGCGCCATGCGCTGCACCCGTGTAACTGACACCCAGTTATCTCATTGATTTTTATTGCCAGAAGCTCTGAGCTCCAGCGTGATCGCTGGTAGCCAAAATCGCCGGGAGCATGTTTTACCAGCTCACGTAATAACATGCAGATATGCTCAAAAGGCCAGCGACGGGCACACCCGGCAGGTAATGATTTCAGTCCTGCAACACCCGACAGCGTGAACCAGTTAATCCAGCGGCCGACGGAGGAACGGGCACAGCAAAGCGTTCTGGCAACGTCGCTGACGCGACAGCCGCGGTGCATCATCAGCATGGCAGTCAGCCGACGGGCATAATTTTTATCGTGCGTTTTATGGATCGCTTTCTGCATCAGGCGTCGTTCGTCACGGGGAATTGGTGCTATGATCGGCATCACTCAGTCCGGTCAGTGATATTGGTTGGTTTGGCGATGATCAGATCGCACAATCCGGGCTGAGTTCACTCAAAGTGATCTACTATTCCGCGCAGCTTTTTAGATTTATGTAACCTTCGCCTATTGGTGGTCATTTTGGTGGTCTTGACAGCATCGCAATTCAGGTTTAGCTTACTTATTAGCCACTTAAAGGCAAAAGCGATCCCAGTCAGAGGAGCCAAATTTAAAAAGCCTGCTTTCGAGCAGGCTTTTTGCTTTTCAGCGCCGGTACTTCTGCCGGAAGGCGAATGGCCACCCTCCGGCGATTGCGGCTTTAGCGTAAACTCTCTTCCTTCAGATCTATCTCCCGCAGCACCTCATAAAAAGTGATATCGCTGATGTTATGGGCGCGGCGCAGCCGGAACAGCTCCTGACGCTGGGCGATAATGACCTCTCGTTGCATATATTTCTCCAGCCTGGCGCGCTTAGCCAGCTCCAGCCCGACATCCTGCCCCTCGTCATTGTCGTTATAGTGAAGCCGCCGCTGATAGGTTTCGAGCAGCATATTGCCGGCATCGGCCCGCAGGGCCTGCTCACTGGGATCCTTCACCGGCTCGTCCAGTAGCGCGTTAAGACGGTTAATGGCCACCTCGGTCATCACGGCGCCAATGTCGTCCTTACCGGTGTCATGCGGTAGATCATCGGCAAGATAACGAGTCATAAACGGCAAACCGATAGCCGCCACCACCAGCGACATCAGGATCACCGCCATCGAAAGAAAGATCAGTAGTTCACGGCCCGGGAACGGCGAACCATCTGCCAGCACCACCGGCAGCGTCAGAATACCGGCGAGGGTCACAGAGCCCTTCACTCCCGCCAGCGCCATGACGGCGAGGATACTGAATCGTGGACGGACGGTGATGGCCTTGCCTCGACGTTTGCGGCGAAAAATTGTCAGCTTCATCGACAGCCATACCCAGGCGAAGCGCATCAGACCGAGCGCCAGGGTGATGGCCACGGCGTACAGCAGCAGATACCAGGGCGAAGAGACGCCGGCCTGGCTGGCTACCGCCGGCAGCGTCCTGAGCATGCGCGGCAGCTGCTCGCCCAGCATCAGAAAGATCATCCCGTTGAGGGTGGTCTGCAGCATGGACCATACCGCGCTGCTTTTCATGCGCGTCGCCGGAAGCCGGGGCCCCGACAGCTGCTCATAATGCATCGCAATGCCGGCGGCGACGGCGGCAAGAATGCCCGAGACATGGAACGCCTCGGCCAGCAGGTAGGCGGCGAAAGGGATAAGCAGGCTGATCAGGATCTGGATGGCTGGCTCCTCGCGGGTGCGCCGAACCAGAAAGTTATTACATTTGCCGGTGACCCACACCACCACGAGGCCACTGAGGATGCCCCCGAAGGCCATCAGGAAAAATTTCACCACCGCGTCTCCCGGGGAGAAGCTGCCGGTCAGCACCGCGGCGATGGCGAAATTAAAGGCGACGAGCCCTGAAGCATCGTTTAACAGCGACTCCCCTTCGAGAATATGCGCCATCCTTGAGGGAAGCGGCGAGCTGGCGGTCATTGCCGATACCGCCACCGGATCGGTAGGCGACAGAATAGCCGCGAGGGCGAACCCTGCCGCCACGGTGATAGCCGGGATCAGCCAGTGAATAAACAGGCCAATACCGAGAATAGTCACCATCACCAGGCCTATCGCCAGCGATAAAATCGGCTTCATATCGCGGAAAAAAGCGTCTTTGGGGATGCGCCAGCCATCGAGGAACAGCAGCGGCGGGATAAACAGCAGTAAAAAAATATGCGGGTCAAAATCGACCTGAAAGCCACTGGCGGCCAGCGCGGCGCCCGCGGCGATTTGGATCAGCGGTAGCGGCACTTAAACGGGCAGAAGATGGGACAGGAACACGGTCACCACGATGGCCATGATAAAGACCAGCACGATAGCAATTAGCGACATTCATCCCCTCCTCTGACGGCAATATTCATTCTGTACATCAGACTGTTAATCCTTTTTCGCAGGTGTTGTTTCGGTAACAGATTATTTACCCAGTCACCGATAATTAAAGACAGACGTCATTGTCTGCCGGCGATAATATTTAAACTGAGGTGGCAACCGGTGCCGGATCAGGGGTGACAATGTCTTTTATCAAGCCGCGTTTGTCAATCCGCTATCGTCTGCAAATCATCGCCGGCCGGCATTCCGGGGAGAAGTCCTCACGGGACTGTCGACCGGGTACTTCGCAAATTAGCCTCTTCACATGGACAAAACCACTCAACCGCTCCAGCCCCCCGCTGTTTATATATTCCCAATATTATTAATTCGTATTATGCATTGTGAATATGGATATTAATGACCAGTCTAATATACCCGGCAGAGTTATATTTCGTGCCCCCGCCGGCAGTGCGAACCACGTATTTGCGATAAATAATTCTTAACGCCCCCCAGTTCAGGATGATTGGTCAGCCAGCCTTACGCTACGCGCAATGCTTGCCCTACCCCTGAATTGGGCGTACCCTGACAAACAATTAAACCACACGGTCTAAATCATGAATCCCGATACCTCCGCCGTCCTGAAGCCCCGCCGCGGCCGTCCACCCAAGGTTGATCGCCAGTTTGACGATACGCGTCAGGCGCTGATTCGCTCAGGCCTTGAAGTGCTGACCGAAACGGGCTATCTCGCGGCGGGTATTGATGCGGTGATCAAGAANNCAAGAATATCGCCGTGCCAAAGGGGTCGTTTTATCACTGCTTTAAAAGCAAAGAGGCCTTTGGCCTCGCCGTGCTTGCCGCCTATGGCGACTTCTTTGCGCATAAATTAGATAAATTCCTGCTGAACGACGCCGTGCCGCCGCTGGAACGGATGGCGGCCTTTGTGCGTCATGCCGGTCAGGGAATGGAGAAATTCCAGTTTCGCCGCGGCTGCCTGGTGGGCAACCTGCTGCAGGAAGCCCCGTTGTTACCCGAGACGTTTCCCCAACGGTTGATGGCTATCCTGTCGGCATGGGAGTCGCGCGTGGCGCGCTGCCTGCGCGAAGCGCAGGCAGCCGGGGCCATCGCCAGCGACGCCTCACCGCAGGCGCTGGCCCAGGTGTTCTGGATCGGCTGGGAAGGCGCGGTGATGCGCGCCAGGCTGGTCCAGTCTGCCGCACCGCTTAACCAATACTGGGATTTTTTTGCGCACAGTATGACAACAAAAACACCTGCACAGGACGGCGCTAGCGCCGATAACCCCCTTCCGACGAGGAATACTCTGTCATGAAAGCATTAGTTCTGGACCAGATCGACAACCGCACCGTCGCCACCGTCAAAGATATCGACCTGCCCGCTCTTGCCGAAGGCGATGTCCGGGTCGCCATCGACTGGTCGAGTCTCAATTATAAAGACGCCCTGGCGATCACCGGCAAAGGAAAAATTATCCGTCAGTTTCCGATGGTGCCGGGCATTGATTTTGCCGGTCAGGTGAAAGAAAGCCGCGATCCGCGCTTTGTTCCCGGCCAGGCCGTGATCTTCACCGGCTGGGGCGTGGGCGAAAACCACTGGGGTGGCCTGGCCACCGAAGCCTGCGTTAAAGGCGACTGGCTGGTTGCTCTGCCGGAGACGCTCAGCGCGCGCCAGGCAATGATCATCGGCACCGCCGGCTTTACCGCGATGCTATGCGTTGATGCTCTCGTTAGTGCGGGTGTCACCCCTGATAGCGGGGATATCCTGGTCACCGGCGCCAGCGGCGGGGTCGGCAGCACCGCCGTGGTGTTGCTGAAAGCCCTTGGCTACCGGGTGACGGCCGTATCGGGCCGGGAATCGACACACGATTACCTTCGCCAGCTGGGCGCCGATACGATCCTGCCGCGCAGCGACTTCGCGGAGACCCGTCCGCTGGAGAAACAGCTGTGGGCGGGCGCGGTGGATACCGTTGGCGGCCCGGTGTTGGCCAAAGTGCTGGCGCAAACGCAATATCGCGGCTGCGTCGCCGCCTGCGGTCTGGCCGGGGGCTTCGATCTGCCGACCACCGTGATGCCGTTTATTCTGCGCAATGTGCGTCTGCAGGGGGTGGATTCGGTGATGGTGCCGACCGCTGAACGCGACGCTGTCTGGCAGCGTCTGGCCCAGCTTCTGCCGGAGAGCTACTACCAGCAGGCGGCCACTGAAATCACGCTGGAGCAGGCGCCAGCGTATGCCGCAGATTTCCTCAGCAATAATATTCATGGTCGGACGCTGGTCAATATCGGCCAGTAATCCTCTTCTCCCGGCGCCCGTGCGGCGCCGGATCCCGAGAGGGATCAAGGCATATCATTTCCTTCCCCACGGGATTATGATGACGCGAACAAATAGCTCTGCGAGTGGTAAAAAAAGTAAATGGATGTCATAAGCATCATTATGGCGGCGGGCAAGTCGTCCGTTGACGTCGCGCTGTATACGCTGTTGCCGATCATGGTGATCATGCTGATCATCATGAAATACCTTGAGGTCCGCGGTATCCTCGATGTGATTGTTCGCTGGGTGGCCCCGCTGCTGAAGCCCTTCGGCTTAACCGGGATGAGCGCCTTCGCCCTGATCCAGATTAACTTTGTCAGCTTTGCCGCCCCGCTCGCCACGCTGTCGATTATGGATAAACGCGGCGTCTCGGACCGACAAATGGCCGCCACGCTGGCCATGGTGTTCGCCATGGGGCAAGGCAACGTCTTTTATCCTCTTACCCCTTTTGGTCTGCACTGGCTGGCCTCGATCGTTATCTCGGTGGTCGGCGGCCTGGGCGCGGCCGCCGTCGCCTGGCACGTCACCGGGCGGCACTTATCGGTCGCCGAGAACCCCCGCGCGGAAGCGCTGCCGAACGCCGAGCAGAACAGCCAGGGAATTCTGGCCGTGATTAACAGCGCCGGCTCCGACGCCATCCGCCTGGCGCTCGGCGCGGTGCCAATGCTGATCCTGTCGTTAACCATCGTCGGGCTGCTGCAGGGCGCCGGGGCTATCGACCTGCTGCAGCAGCTGCTGAAGCCGCTTCTCAGCTGGCTGCATATCCCGCAGAACTTTGTGCTGCCGGCGCTGGTGAAGTGCGTTGCCGGGGGCACCGCCTACTTTGGCGTCATTTCCGAGCTGATCCAGCAGGGCAACGTCACAGTTGACCAGGTCAACGCCTCGGCAGGTCTACTGATCCAGACCTTTGATCTTCCCGGTATCGGCATTTTTCTTGGCATCAGCTCACGGTTTGTCCGCCTGTTCCGCTTCGTGGCTCCCGCGGCGATCGTCGGCATCCTGCTGCGTACCGTTCTGCACCTGATCCTGTTTTAACGCCTCTGCTCTGGCCTGCGCTTTCAGGCAGGCCGCCACCGCCGCCTGTTCGCCGCAGGCGATGCGCTCATCGACGCGCGTCATCATCCATGGAAAGAATGGATTGGAGGTGACGCGCATTAACGTCTCCAGCCCCACGCTCAGCGTCCCGGTCTCTCCGCGCAGTGAAATGGTGCCCAGGCTAATGCCGTAGCGGTTCTTCTCGTCCGGCTCGCGACCATACAGCGAGTCGCTCAGGGGAAACGGCACCGCCACATGCGACAAAGAGTACATATCCGCCGGCCAGGCCAGGTGTAAAGGATAACGATGCTCTTCCCGTTCCTGGGCCAGCGTGGTCCGGGCGACGGTCTGCAGCGTGTGCGCCGTCGCGTTGGTCACCACCGTGGTGGTATAGGCCCGCGGCGCCGGGGGCAGCAGCGTATTCACCGCCGCATAGAGCGCAGGGCGAAACAGGACCCGGAGATCCGCCGCCTGGTTAATATCGAACACCACCAGCTCGCTGCCGTTATCCGGCAGATAGCGATACAGGGACTCCACCACCGCGCGGGTGCTGACCGTGGAATCCATCACCGACTGAAAGGTGAGGATCGGCGGCAGCGCTTTCAGCTCGCCCTGCCGGGCCGCGCGGATAATCTGCTGCTGCAGCGCCTGGCTCAATAACCACGATTGTCTCGCCGCCTTGACCGGAAAGGAGTTGTACTTGAACGGATTAAACTCAGGCGCCACGTTCAGCCAGGCCGCGCGGGCGAACGCCGGGAAGACGGACGGTAGCCCGGCGAGGCCGGCGAAACGGGCAAACGCGGTCACGCCGATCATCGGCGACAGCAGAATGATCTGCTGCGGCTGACGCAGGTGGCTATCCTCCAGGCTATCGAGGGTATACTTGAGCGCCAGCGCGCCGCCGTTAGAGTAGCCGACCAGATTCAGCGGCACGTCCGCCCCGGCAAGGCGGGTCGCTTCGCGTACCGCCAGACGCGTCGCCGCCAGCCAGGTCTCCCAGTCAACCGCCGTTAACGCCCCCGGCGCGGTGCCGTGTCCCGGCAAACGCGGCGCCACCGCCACATAACCCCGCTGCTGCCAGAGTTGCGCCAGATAGCGCACGCTGTAGGGCGAATCGGTCAGGCCATGGAGGAGCACCACGCCGCCGCGCGGCTTGCCCAGCGGCATCAGCACAAAAGAACGGTTCCAGTCCTGCTGAAACTGCCCCGGCCAGACCCGGCTGTGACGATAAAAGCGGTTGACCGGGGTTTTATCTTCCTCCGGCAAAGCCTCTGTCACCTCACGCTGGAGATCGGCGAAAATCGTCTTCTCCCGCGCCAGATACTGGGCAAAGGTCGCCTGGTCTATCTCTTCGGCCGACATCTCGTTGCCACTCCAGGTATGCCAGCGATGCAGGGCCGGGCCGCGCTGGGACTCATAGATCCGCCCGGCGAGAAAGACCACCAGCAGCGCCAGTACCGCAATGCTCCCTTTTTTCAGCAGTGAGCCGATAACGGCGCCCGACGTTCGCCAGTGTCGAAATAGATGCTTCATGACGCTCTCTCTTATATTTATTGCGTAGCCGGACTTATCAGCCCTCTTCCTGACAGGCTATTCTCACGGACTGCTTTTCAGCATAGTCATCGCTTCCTGCAAATTAAACCCGGCAGATCATTGCCCCTCGGCATAAAAAAACCTAGCGCACAGATCAACAATCGGTTGCGTATTTTTAAACACTGCATAAACCAAGGGGATAATCTTATTGTCAGATTTTTAAGAAACATGAATTATCGACGCACATGTCGCTATGAGAGGATAAAAAACAGATGGAGTGGTGGGTAAAAAAAGTACAGGACAACGCTTCGGCCAGCCTCTGCCGCGTCGTGCTTCAGAGCGGTGCGCTGGAGATGATCGCAGAGATTGAAGCCTGTCGCCTCCGCCTGCGGGAAGGGGATAAACTCACTCCGCTGGCCGATGCGCGCTATTGTCTGAATAATAATCCGACGCAAACTTTGAAGATCCGCAACGCCACTCATTATAGCAGCGAGCGTTGGACAAACGCCGGCAAATAACACGAGCCCGCTCCCTTTACTGGTTATGGTCTGAGTATCGTCGCATTTGACAGATAAATTCTCCTTCGCCATTTTCCCGCTGTGACATACTATCGGGAATGTCAGCAGACCTGAAACAAGGAGCGAATCATGAATATCAAGGCCGCCAGTCTGACCCCGGAACAAGCGCTTGCCGAGCTGGAAGCGCGCTATGAAGCCTCGGTCACGGCGTTACGCAAAGCCATCGGCGACTATATCGACCATAATACGCTCCCCGATACCGAAGCCCGCGCGGAAGGCCTTTTTGTCTATCCGCAGCTGTCGGTCTCCTGGGACGGCGCCGATCATAAAGCCCTCAAAACGCGCGCCTGGGGACGTTTCACCCATGCCGGTTGCTATACCACCACCATTACGAATCCGAAACTGTTCCGCAACTATTTGCTGGAACAGCTGACCCTGCTGTATCAGGACTATGGCGCACATATCAGCGTCGAGCTGTCGCAGCATGAGATCCCCTATCCTTACGTGATAGATGGTTCCACCCTGACACTCGACCGCTCGATGAGCGCCGGTCTGACGCGCTATTTCCCTACCACCGAGCTGTCACAAATTGGCGATGAGACCGCGGATGGCCTGTTCCATCCCACCGAGTTCTATCCGCTGTCGCACTTTGACGCCCGCCGCGTCGATTTTTCGCTGGCGCGTCTGCGTCACTACACCGGCACGCCGGCGGAACACTTCCAGCCCTACGTGCTGTTCACCAACTATACCCGCTACGTGGATGAGTTCGTCAGCTGGGGCTGCAGCCAGATCCTCGATCCCGACAGCCCCTATATCGCTCTCTCCTGCGCCGGCGGGATCTGGATCACCGCCGAGACCGAAGCGCCGGAACAGGCCATTTCCGATCTGGCGTGGAAGAAGCACCAGATGCCGGCCTGGCATCTGATCACCCACGACGGCAAAGGGATCACCCTGATTAACATTGGCGTCGGCCCGGCTAACGCCAAAACCATCTGCGATCATCTCGCGGTACTGCGGCCGGACGTCTGGTTAATGATCGGCCACTGCGGCGGCCTGCGCGAAAGCCAGGCCATCGGCGACTATGTGCTGGCCCACGCCTATCTGCGTGACGATCATGTACTGGATGCGGTGCTGCCGCCAGATATTCCGATCCCCAGCATTGCCGAAGTGCAGCGCGCCCTCTACGACGCCACCAAGCAGGTGAGCGGGATGCCCGGCGAAGAGGTTAAGCAGCGGCTGCGTACCGGGACAGTGGTCACCACCGACGACCGTAACTGGGAGCTGCGCTATTCCGCTTCGGCGCTGCGCTTTAATCTCAGCCGGGCGGTAGCTATCGATATGGAGAGCGCGACCATCGCCGCACAGGGCTATCGCTTCCGCGTCCCCTACGGCACGCTGCTCTGCGTCTCGGACAAGCCGCTGCACGGTGAAATCAAGCTCCCCGGCCAGGCTAACCGCTTTTACGAGGGCGCTATCTCCGAGCATCTGCAGATAGGCATCCGGGCGATTGACCTGCTGCGCGCCGAGGGAGATCACATGCACTCGCGTAAGCTGCGCACCTTCAACGAGCCGCCGTTCCGTTAATCGTCGATGACGTGGGAATCGTGAGATAAACGCTGACGTTACCCGCTGGGGAGCGTCAGCGTCCGGATAAGCGAAACAAACGACCCGGCGGTGTTTGTCCACGGAAGAAAGGTGGTAGACAGAAAAGCAAAAAGCCTGCTCGAAAGCAGGCTTCTTAAATTTGGCTCCTCTGACTGGACTCGAACCAGTGACATACGGATTAACAGTCCGCCGTTCTACCGACTGAACTACAGAGGAATCGTGTGAACGGGGCGCATATTATCGATGACGCCCGGCGCTGTCAAAGCCTGTTTTCAATAAAATGAATCGTTTGCCGAATTATTCTTCACTTTGCGCAAAAAATGGCGATTAGCCTCGCAAACGGCTCAGCTTTCCTCCGATGAAGCCTTCACGCGCGGATATTTCCACAGCCAGCGGCCGCTCACCATGCGGAAATAAAACAGCACGCCGCGCACCGCCCAGTCGAGCACCATCCCTAACCAGACGCCAATCACCCCCATCCCCAGCACGATGCCCAGGGTATAGCCCGCCACCACCCGGCAGCCCCACATGCCGAGCATCGACACCCACATGGTGTAGCGTACGTCACGGGCGCCTTTAAAAGCGCAGGGTAAAGTCCACGACAGCGACCAGATCGGCATAAACAGGGCGTTGAGCCACAGCAGCTGTTTAACCACTTCTTTTACATCTTCTTCATGGGTGTAGAACGAGGCGATAAAGCCGGCGAAGGGGGCGCTGCCCCAGGCGATCAGCGTCAGAATGATCGTCGACAGCCAAAATACGTGCCAGGCCTGGAATTCAGCCTGACCAATCTGCCCTTTTCCCAGCCGCTTGCCGGTAATGATCGTCGAGGCGGAGCCGAGAGCGTTGCCCGGCAGGTTAATTAGCGAGGCCACCGAAAAGGCGATAAAGTTGCCGGCGATAACGTTGGTGCCCATCCCGGCGACAAACATCTGGGTCAGCAGCTTGCCGCCATTGAAGAGGACCGATTCGATACTGGCCGGGATGCCGATCCCCATCACCTCCCAGATAATGGCGAAGTTAAAGGGTTTGAAGTAGCCCTTCAGCGACAGCCGCAGCGCCGGATTGAGGCCCACCATCAGCACCCAGATCGTGGCTATCGCGCCAATATAGCGGGCAATGGTCAGCCCAAGCCCGGCGCCGACAAACCCCAGTCCCGGCCAGGAGAAGATGCCGTAGATGAGCACGCTGCTGATTAAGATATTGAGGATGTTCATCCCGCCGTTAATCAGCAGCGGGATTTTGGTGGTGCCGGCGCCGCGCAGCGCCCCGCTGCCGATCAGCGCAATCGCCGCTGCCGGGTAGCTCAGCGCCGTCAGTTCCAGATAGGTCAGCGCCAGGTCCTTGACCTGGGCGGTGGCATCGCCGGCGACAAAATCAATAATCTCCTGGCCAAAGGCATGGATCACCCCCGCCAGCAAAATGGAAAACAGCGTCATAATGGCCAGCGACTGGCGCGCGGCCGCCCTCGCCCGCCGCCGATCGCGCTTGCCGAGGCTAAAGGCCACCACCACCGTGGTGCCCAGATCGATGGCGGCAAAGAAGGACATGATGACCATGTTAAAGCTATCGGCCAGCCCCACCCCGGCCATGGCCTCTTTTCCCAGCCAGCTGACAAGGAAGGTGCTCAACACCCCCATCAGCAGCACACAGGCATTTTCCAGCAGAATGGGCACAGCGAGAGGGCTGATTTCGCGCCAGTACAGCACACGATAACGCTGACGTTTTTTAAACCAGGATGTCCGTTCGACGGCCTGGCGTACGGCGGAGGTGACGTTCAAGAGAGACCTTAGTGAGAAATGTTGAAACAACATTTCAAATGATGATTGAGAAATGGATATCCTGCAAAGTATTTTCCGTAATAATTGTCGGAAATGACAACAAATTGTCGATGGAAGCGGCAGTTGCACCTGAACAGGCGAATTGATGTTTGACAAAAGTTTTTTCGCCGCTAAGATACGACTCCACACGATTCCTCTGTAGTTCAGTCGGTAGAACGGCGGACTGTTAATCCGTATGTCACTGGTTCGAGTCCAGTCAGAGGAGCCAAATTTAAGAAGCCTGCTTTCGAGCAGGCTTTTTGCTTTTTTGCGTCGCTGACGTTAACTCAGCATCGCATCCAGCCTGGCAAGCACCTCGTTGACAACGACGTCAGGTATGCGTTCCAGACGCTTGCCTTTCCCTACCGCCTCCCTACGCCCCGCGTGTCCTCCGTGAACGCACCCCAGCTCAGCCTGAAAAAGCGCCTGCCAGTAGGATGAATTCACTATCGTTTGCGGGTGAGATAGCGTGGATTATCCACTCTGTCTAACGTTTTACCCGGAGGCATCATGAACCTCAGACAACAGCAACAGCAGGCGTTCGATCGCAGCGGAGAACCTCTTATCGTCGGCAACGTCAGCCACTGCCCGCTGCCGCCGGAGACCCTCGCCGCACTGGGCCCCGATTCCCCCTATGTGGTGCAGGTATACGGCTCAGGCCTGACCGGCGAGGTTTATCGTCTACGCATCGCCGGCAAGGAGTACAATTTAAAGAAACGTCGCGCCGTCGCCGGCGTTGCCAACCTCAACGGCCAGCTGTCGTTTTTAAATGAGGTACAGCGTCGGCAGGCATTGCAACAGCTGAAGGATGACCCGGTCACCGCGCCGCGCTTCACCCACATCGTCCCAACGCTGTATGCCGATTATCGCCTCGGCATCCTGCTCTCCCCCTGGATCGATGGCGAGCCGATACACCAGTTAACCCCGCCGCTGATCGCCCAGCTATTTACTACTCTGGAAGCCTGCGAAGAACAGGGGCTGATGGAGTGGGATCTCTGTAGCGGGAACCTGCTGGTGGACCGGGAGGAGCAGCTGTGGCTGTTCGATTTTGGCTATATGTATCCCTTCGACCCGCTCAGGGAATTTAACAGCAACGGTCTGGCCGCTCCCCTGTTCCACTTTGTCGAGCGCTTTGAGACCCGCTTCTTTTTTAGCTGGCTGATGACCAGGATCCCTGACGCCGAGCAGCAGCTGGCGCACTATCGCGATCTGAAGCGGCTGGCGGTCGAAAGCTACCGGCGCAAGCTGGTGTGGCTTCGCGCCCGGCGCGCTGACCCGCAGGTGCAGGCTCACTTTCAGCAGTTGACGGCACGCTGGGAGTCGGCGCTGGCGGACCCTGCCGCGCTGAGCCGGCTGTTTGCCGTAGAGGCCTTTCGCTCACATGTGCTGGATATTGAAGACGACCTGCATGGTCAGTCCTGTACCTTACTCACCCTGCAACGCATTGATTGGGTGATAAACCAGCTGGAACAGCATTATCGCTTTATCGCCGACGAAGGCGGCCTGTTTTACGACAATGTTGGGAAATCTCAGCAGGCACTGCTCGGTGACTATGCGCAGAAGCGGCAGCAGGCGCAGCAGTACCTGCTGAATGCCGCCGCGGCAAAGGATTAACGGCGCTCGCGCCCCTGCTTCTGCTTCGCCTGATACATCAGGCGGTCGGCGGTGGCCACCAGCGCGTTGAGACTGGGATGGCTGGCGGGATCATATTCGACGCAGCCCCAGGAGAACGCCAGCTGCCAGGGATTGGCCGCCTGCTGGTTGAAACGCGCCACGTTGTGGCTGAGCGTCTCCATCGCCGTCGCGGCATCGTGGCGGCTGGTATTGGCGAACAGAATGATAAATTCGTCCCCACCCTGCCTCGCGAGGATATCGGACTCGCGGAAGGCCGCTTTCATCAAGTCGGCGATGGCGATCAGCGCGCGATCGCCCTCTTCATGCCCCCAGGTATCATTGATGTGCTTGAAGCGATCGAGGTCGACAAACGCCAGGCTCACCGGCTCATGGCGGCGCTGGGCCGTCAGCAGGGCATACTCTGCCAGGGTGAGGAATCCCCGGCGATTAAACAGTCCCGTCAGCTCATCCGAGGTTGCCGCATCCAGCACCTTGAACTCATCCTCCACGATCGCCGCCAGATCGCTTAAGATCTGCATTTCATGGGCGGAAAACGATCGCGGCTGGTGATCCATCAGGCAGAACGACCCGACGGTCGCGCCATCCGGCAGTTGCACCGGATACCCGGCGTAAAAGCGGATAAACGGCGCCTCAATGACCAGCGGGTTATCGTGAAAGCGCTCGTCCTGCTGCATGTCGTTGACGATAAGCGGGTCGGTTTGCAGAATGGTATGGGCGCAAAATGAAATATCTCTCGGCACCGTGTCCACATCGAGACCGGCACAGGACTTGATATGCAGGAGATCTTCCCCCACCAGACTGATGGACGCCACCGGCAGGTTATACAGCGAACGGGCAAGCCTGGTCAGGCGATCGAAGCGTTCTTCTTTTCCGCTATTCAACAGCCCGGAAGAGCGTAGCGATTGCAGGCGACGCTGCTCGTCGGGATGAAGTCCGGCTAATTTCATTGTCTCTCACTTGTCTCTTGCGCAGAATTCCGCCGGGTTTCCGCAGAGAAACCCGGCGTTTTATCCTGCGAGGGGAAAATAGTCGTCAGGTACCCCATGAGTTAAGCAGATTTCCTCTGCACGTCAACCGGCGCGCCCCAGGCGACTGGCGCCCAGGGCGCTGGCGGAATGCCATTAACGGCACTCTGCCCGGCAAAGAGGGCAGATCAGGCGCGGATAAACGCCAGCAGATCGGCGTTGATGGTATCGGCGTGGGAGGTGTGCATCCCGTGCGGGAAGCCAGGATAAATTTTCAGCTGGCTGTTCGGCAGCAGCTTGTCCTGCAGGATGGCCGCATTTTTATAGGGGACCACCTGGTCGTCATCTCCCTGCATCACCAGCACCGGCAAAGTGATCGACTTAAGGTCTTCCGTCTGGTCGGTCTCTGAAAACGCCTTAATGCCTTCATAATGGGCTTTGGCGCTGCCGATCATCCCCTGTCGCCACCAGTTCTGGATCGTCCCCTGGGATATCTCTGCTCCATCACGATTGAAGCCATAGAACGGGCCAGAGGCGACGTCGAGATAGAACTGGGCGCGGTTCGCCGCCAGCGCTTTGCGGAAACCGTCAAACACCTCGATCGGCGTCCCGCCCGGATTCTGCTCGGTTTTCACCATTAGCGGCGGGACGGCGCTAATTAACACCGCCTTCGCCACCCGCCCCTGCGGCTGACCATAGCGGGCGACGTAGCGTGCGACCTGGCCGCCGCCGGTGGAGTGCCCGACGTGGACCGCATTGTGCAGATCCAGATGCTCCACCACCGCCGAGACGTCCGCCGCGTAATGGTCCATATCGTGCCCCTCGCTAACCTGATCGGAGCGGCCATGACCCCGACGATCGATAGCGATGACCCGGAACCCTTCGGCAAGGAAAAATAACATCTGGTTATCCCAGTCGTCAGCGCTTAACGGCCAGCCGTGATGAAAAACAATCGGCTGAGCTTCCTTTGGACCCCAGTCTTTAAAGTAAATATTGACGCCGTCTTGGGTGGTGACAAATGCCATATTACAGACTCCTCTTTCAGGATAACCAGCCTGCAGGCCCGTGCCTGGGCTGAACGCCGACGGCGGCCGGCAGGAGTGCCGACCGCACAGGAATGTGATGCCTGTAACAGTGTAGAAGATATTTAACGCCGGGCGGGACAACTTACCCTGTCTCGCTTGATTCGCCGATCCTGGACCAGACCGCGTCTGGTATCAGGCCGCACTCTCCTGCTGGCGGATCCGCACCATCAGCGCGCCGAGCAGCGCCCAGTCAAGCAGCACGGCGAAGGCAAAGCAGACGCCATGGCGTCCTCCTCCCGCAGTATGCCAGGTCAGTAGCGTCGCCGCGATGGCGATAGCTACGCTCAGCACCGTGGCGCCGCTGACCCGCATCCCCGGCAGCGCCGTCCTACCCGCCGCAATGCGCCAGGCGACAGCCGCTCCCGCCCCACCGCACGCCACGCCCGGCAGCAGTGCCGGCCAGTCCTGCCCGCCATACCAGGCCACCAGCGCCAGCAGCCAGCCGGCCGCTGACAGCAGAAAGGCCCAGCGCGTCGCCGCCAGGGGTGAGCGATAAAGCCAGGATTGTCCGCGAGTGAATCCCCACCCGACGCCAAAGGCCGCAATCAGCGCCGTCAGCAGACTCAGCGTGCCGGTCACCCCGATAACCGGGGGCATGATTAACAGCAAGGCCCCGGCGGCGATGACCACGCTAAGGGCGATAGCGCGGCCGCGGGGGTCGATCGTTGCCGCGGCTTCCGCGGCGGTGTAGCGGCTTACAACGTGCATAGTTGACTCCTGACAGGCGAAGCTGCATGAATTTAATTCATGTCATTGTCTTTACATGCCCGTAGCCTATCGCCACACTATCGCTTTACACAAACGCATAGTTTTCAGCCATAGATGAGAAAAACTCAGCCATGAGACCGCCCCGTCTGCCGCCGCTGGGGGCGCTACGCGCTTTTCATGCCGTCGCCCGCCACCGCAGTTTTAAACAGGCCGCCGAGGCGCTCGGCGTCAGCGCGACGGCGGTCAGCCATCAGATTAAACTGCTGGAGTCGGTGCTGGAGTGCCGGGTCTGCGAACGCAGCGCGCAGGGCGTCAGTCTGACCGCTGATGGCGAGATCCTTTACGCCGCCACCCAACGCGCCTTTAGCGCCCTGGAACAGGCCGTCGTCCAGATCGCTCATGCCCGTCAGCCGCCATCCTTAACCGTCACCACCACCTCCAATTTTCTCACCCACTGGCTGGTGCCGCGGCTGGCGGATTTCACCGCCCGCTTTCCGGCTATCGACCTGCGGCTACACACCAGCGTCGAACGAGTGGATCTGCATCTGGGCACGGTAGACGCCGCGATTCGCTATCGTGAAACGCCGGAGCCGGACCTGTACTGCACGCTGCTGTATGAGGATCGCTTTATCGTGGTCGCCAGCCCGACTCTGGGCCTCAGCCGGCCTGAAGATCTGCAGCGGGTGACGCTGTTTCACGTTGCCAACCGGCGCGTGCCAGCTGATTCGCCGAGCTGGGAGAACTGGCGTCGGCGCTATGGACCGCCGACGCTGAATATTGATGCGGGGTTAACCTTTAGCGATGAGACCCATGCCCTGCAGGCGGCGGTGGCCGGTCAGGGGGTGGTGATCGCCAGCGAACTGCTGGCGCGGGATCTGCTGCAGCGCGGCGTATTGTCCGCGCCGTTCAGCAACGCATTGCCTGGCGCCCGCTACTACCTGGTCACTACCGAAGCGGTAGCGCAGCGGGCGGATATTATCGCTCTGCGGGAGTGGCTGCTCAGCCAGATGGCGTCGGGCGACGGCGGCCATCCGACTGCGGGATAGCGGGCTTACCAGCCGCAGACGTTGGTCTCTTCATCGGACTCGTAGCCGCGAACGATATTGATCAGATCCTTCACCGCATCAGCCGCGGTGAGTGGGTCGCGCAGCGCCGCCAGCGAGGAAAAGGTTTTATCAACCGAGACGCCGTTATTGTTATTGGTGACCGTCAACAGAAACTCCCCCTCTTCCCTGTCGTCCGGCAACTTGCTCAGCAGGTCATTAACGGCCTCCACCGCCTGCTGTGGAATATACAACACCATTGGTTTGAGAAATATTTTTTCCTGCTTCTGGTGAAGTCGGCCATTCTCTAGCGCTAAGGTATAACCTTTATTTTCACTGGTCATCTCTTGTTATCCCTCGATGAGAATTTTTGGATCAACATAAAAGTCGACATTAAAAACCGTGTCCTCTGAGAGGGCCTCAATACAGTGCCACTTCTCCGGCGGAAAGACGCCAAACTGGCCGGCTTCAATAGTCAGGGTTTCAACGGGCTCGGGGCTGGTTTCATCGGCATAGCCGAGATAGCGGATCGCCCCCTGCATCACCGAGAGACGAGGGTAGACGCCCTGCCGGGTGCCGGCATCCAGATGGCGGCGCCAGATAGAGGCCGGGGCGGTCTCTTTGGTCCACAGCGGCGTGCTACGGGTGTGAACGTAATGGGTGGGAATAATGATTCGCTGCATGATTGTGCCTCACTTTACCGTCTCAAACGCGACGTTCAGAAATAGCCTATATGATGCATATCATATACCCCTTTTAAACGTTAAGGATATTATTTTGTTGTGGAATTTTACGCCTACTCCTTTTTATACCTCGCAGGGATTAGCGCTAAGAGAAAATAAAAAAGGCGATTTCAGGATCCTGAAATCGCCCGGAGAATAAAAATAAACGCGTTAAAATTTGTTAGCGCAGCGGACTCGGTTTGCCGATTAAATATCCCTGAACCAGGTCACAGCCCAGCGCCTGCAGCGAAGCCAACTGCTCTTCGGTCTCTACACCTTCCGCCACAATGCGCATATGCAGGCTCTTTCCCATGCTGATAATCAGGCGGACGATATCCAGATCGTCTTTTTGTTCCGGAATATTGATGACAAACGAGCGGTCGATTTTAATTTTATCGAACGGGAAGTAGCTTAAACGGGACAGGGAAGAATAGCCGGTACCAAAGTCATCGATGGAGATCTGAATGCCCTGCTCGCGCAGCTGGCTGAGAATTTCCAGCGAACGGGTGTTCTCATTGAATACGTCCGACTCGGTGATCTCCAGATCAAGACGTCGCGGATCGAGGCCGGTCTGATGCAGCACCTCGATAATGGTGTCGGTCAGCGATGTATTCATCAACTGAATTGGTGAAACGTTGACCGAGACCTTCAGCGGCGTCGCCCAGCTGGCCGCTTCGGCACAGGCGGTTTTCAGCACCCATTCGCCAAGGGCATTAATAAGACCGATTTTCTCTGCCACCGGAATAAACACCGTCGGCGGCACGGCGCCGCGCACCGGATGGAACCAACGAACCAGCGCTTCATAGCCGTAGATTTCGCGCGTGACGGTATCGGCGATCGGCTGATAGTAGACTTTGAACTCGTCATGGGCCAGGGCCTGCAGCAGATCGTCTTCAAACGATTTGTTCTCCTGCAGGCGCTGCAGCATCCCCGGCCGGAAGATTTGCACATGGCCGCTACCCTCTTTTTTCGCCTCATACAGCGCGAGGTCGGCGCACTTGTACAGATAATCGGTACGACTTTCACCGTCAGAGATCACGATCCCAATGCAGGCGTCGATATTAATCTGCGCATCGTAGATCTGATAGGGCTGGCTGATCTTCTCCCGGATAACATTGGCCCGCTCAAGGGCCATCTCCTCAGTGAGATCGTAGGAGAGCATCGCAAACTCATCACCGCCAAGGCGATACAGCGTCTCGGAGGTTTTGCGGAAAAAAGAGAGGCGACTGGCCAGATCCTGCAGCAGCTTATCGCCAGCATCATGGCCAAGGGTATCGTTCACATCCTTAAAGCTGTCGAGGTCGAAAAGCATCACCACGGCGCATCCCTTATACGGACGCACCTGGTTGACGATCTCCTGCAGCCGCTGCCAGAAAGAGAGACGGTTGGGCATACCGGTCAGCGAATCATGGTAGGCATCGTACTGCAGCCGGCGGTTCTGCACCTGCAGCTTCTCTTTCGAGGCCTGCAGATCGTTGGCCAGCGTTTTCATACGAACATGGGCGCGACGCAGATTATTATTCTGTCGGAGCATCAGCAGACCGAGAGTTATACACATGGCGATCAGCAGAATGGAGATCACCGAGTAGATATAATAGAGATGCTGGATTTTATCATGGGTGATATTAACGATATTGATATCTTGCGTCAGGGTGGCGGCGGCCATTGAGGTCAGCGGACCATCAAGCTCGCTTAACACCGGCAGGATCTGTCTGACCTGCTCCGGCGTCATGGTATCAACTTGTTTATCGAGCAGATGAAGATTACGAATCAGCGTCGCAACCACCGTCTTCCGCTGCTCGCTTTTATTGATAAATTTACCCAGATCGCCCTCTTGCAGAAGCTCGATCTGGCTCATCATGATCTCAAGACGCAGGCGCACCTCATCGTGGTCCGCCCCTTCGGCCCCAATCGCCATTCCCGCCAGACGAGACTCCAGCCGCATATATTCCGACACCATTTGCGACATTGACCACGAGTCCGTATAGCGGGTAAATTTTTGCAACTCACTTTGTCGCTCATGCACCAGATAAGTAATATATCCGGTGACAACAAATAACGACAAAATAATAGCCGTGAGTATTCGATTCAAGATCCAACCCTTATTCTATAATCATCTTTGAAACTTGCCAGGCCGATCGGGAATAATAGATCTGGTTCTGTAATTCAGCACTGCTGTCGTAAGGGTAGACAATAAATAACGGGCCTTTATCACGAATGCGCATATATTGACCGTTCATTTTTAACGCCATAATGACCGGGAATTTATAAAAATCATCAATCGGGATAATGGTGGTGTAGTCGTTCAGCGCCAGCACGCGGGCCGATGTGCCTTTCGCGCCGACTAAATCCATGAGTTTATTAAGGGGAATGCCGTCAAAACGAACCTTGCCGGTGTACCAGGGGGTGGTGGTTTCTATCGTCTTCATCCCCAGTTTTTCCAGCATTGCGAGATCAAAAACGGCCTTGTCGCCGACATTCATATTTCCGATTTTTCCGGAAATGGTCAGCACAGGTTTTCCTGTCGGCGCAGGCAGTTTTTCAGCATAAGCAGAAGGCAACATGACAGAACAAAATAAAACTGCAAGAAGTAGACGCATTTTACTCACCATTCCAGAGAGGGAGACACGTTAAGTGTAAACCATTTACGTCGATTCTTAAAAGGTGTCCATCTTTGTTATCCGTTGATTTAATTAAAAGTATAAGCTGGATGGCAAATTGCCAGAATGTTGAGTCCAAGGTGTGATTTCGCCCGCCTTTCCCATCGATTCTTTTTTACGCCATCTCCCCCGCTTAGCAGGCAAACTACTTTCCTCCACGGCCGCTGCGCGATAGTCTCAGAGCAGACGCAACGGTAAAAGCGTCTCATTCCAATAACAATGAAGTACGTGACTGACAGGACAGGGTATGGATTCAACAATAAGCGTGCAGCCCGGCGAGGCGCCAGATTCACTACATCGCGCCCGGCGGGCGGCCTGGGGTAGTTTTGCCGGCGCGGTGGTCGACTGGTACGATTTTCTTCTCTATGGCATTACCGCCGCGCTGGTGTTCAACCGCGAATTTTTCCCGCAAATCGGCCCGGCGATGGGAACGCTTGCCGCCTTTGCCACCTTCGGCGTTGGGTTTCTTTTTCGCCCGCTCGGCGGAATTATTTTTGGCCACTTCGGCGATCGCCTCGGGCGGAAACGGATGCTGATGATGACCGTCTGGATGATGGGTATCGCCACTGCCTGCATCGGCCTGCTCCCCTCGTTCAACCAGATCGGCTGGTGGGCGCCGGTGCTGCTGGTGTTCCTGCGTGCGGTTCAGGGATTCGCCGTCGGCGGCGAATGGGGCGGCGCGGCGCTGCTCTCGGTGGAGAATGCCCCACAGGGGAAAAAAGCCTTTTACAGCAGCGGGGTGCAGGTGGGCTACGGCGTCGGCCTCCTGCTCTCTACCGGGCTGGTATCGCTGATTAGCAGCCTGACCAGCGACCAGCAGTTCCTCAGCTGGGGCTGGCGCTTACCGTTCCTGTTCAGCGTGGTGCTGGTCCTTATTGCGCTGTGGATCCGTAACGGCATGGCGGAATCGCAGGAGTTTGAAGCGCAGCAGAGCCAGGACAACGCGCCGCAGATGAAAAAGCGGCTACCGGTAGTGGAAGCGCTGCTTCGCCATCCGGGAGCGTTTTTACTGATTATCGCCCTGCGTCTGTGTGAGCTGCTGACGATGTATATCGTCACCGCCTTCGCCCTCAACTACTCCACGCAAAACCTCGGCCTGCCGCGCGAGCTGTTTCTCAACATTGGCCTGCTGGTGGGCGGTCTTAGCTGCCTGACTATCCCCTGCTTCGCCTGGCTGGCAGACCGCTTTGGCCGTCGGCGGATCTATATCACCGGGGCGCTGATCGGCACTTTGAGCGGTTTCCCGTTCTTTATGGCGCTGGAGAGTCAGTCCGTTTTCTGGATCCTGTTCTTCGCCCTGATGCTGGCCAATATCGCCCATGATATGGTGGTCTGCGTCCAGCAGCCGATGTTTACCGAGCTGTTCGGCGCCAGCTATCGCTATAGCGGCGCCGGCGTCGGCTACCAGGTGGCGAGCGTGGTCGGCGGCGGCTTTACCCCGTTTATTGCCGCGGCGCTGGTCACCTTCTCCGGCGGATCGTGGCACAGCGTGGCCCTCTATCTGACCGCAGGATGCCTGCTGTCAGCGCTCACCGCGCTGCTTATGAAAAAGCACCCCGTCGACTGACCCACCAGCGGAGGGCGTAACCCGCGCCCTCCGGTAAGGAGAATGCATGTCTCAGTTAACCCTGGCCGACTGCTGGCCTCGCCGTTTTTCCCCCTCCTCGCTGGCGCTGCAGTTTTGCGAGGATCCCACCCAGGCGGAACAGCCGCTGTTTGCCAAAGCCAGCGCCGGCGAGGCCGTCGCCCAGCTCTGGCAGGCGCCGCAGGGATTGGTGGTGCCGGGGAGCTATCGTCAGTTTACGGATCTGCCGGCGGTCAGCGCGCATTTTGCCGCGCGCGGCTGGCCGGTATGGCTTCGCCGCTCCGGCGGCGGTCTGGTGCCCCAGGGGCCGGGCATTATCAACCTTAGCCTCGCCTGGCCGGTACAGCAGCCGCTCGGCGAAGCCGCCGAACCGATCTATCATTCGCTGTGCGCTGTTCTGCAGCGCACCCTCGCGCGCTTCGGCGTTGCCAGCCACCCCCGGGCGGTGAGCGGTTCCTTTTGCGATGGCCGGTATAATCTTGCCTGCGGAGAAGGCGCGGAGGCGCGCAAGATTGTCGGTACCGCCCAGTACTGGCGGCCGCTGGCGGCGGGCGGCGGCCACGTGGTGCTGGCCCATGCGGTGATCCTTATTGACGCCGATCTGAGCGCGGCGCATCAGGCGGCGAACGCCTTCGAAGCGCAGCTCGGCAGCGAGCGGGTCTATTGCGCTGACAAGACCGTTACTCTCGCGCAGCTGCTTCCCGGCGAGCGCCATCTGCTGCCCCGCTTTAGCGAGACGCTGGCGCAGGAGCTGGACGCGGCTCGCTGAAGGTCGCTTTCAGGTAGCGGCTGAAGGTTTCCACCGCGCGCGACACGCGCGGAGTATAGGGCCGAATGACGTACAGCCGGTCGGCAAACACCTCCACCGGCTGCCACGCCGGCAGCAGCTCCTGCACCAGCCCGCGGCCAATGGCCTCCCGGGCGCTGAAATCCGGCAACAGCGCCACCCCAAGCCCCGCCAGCACCGCATCACGTAGCGACTCGCTGTTATTGGTGGCGAATGGCCCCTGCACGTTGATGGTCACCCGAGCATCGGGCGACTGACGGGAGGCGAACGTCCACTGCGGGCGCTGTGGCCCACGGGGATAGGTCAGGCATTGGTGGTGGCGCAGATCTTCGGGGGTCTCCGGGCGGCCATGGCGGCGAATATAGTCGGCGGACGCGACGGTAAGCGTCGCGGTGTGACACAGCGGCCAGGCGACGTGGGTATCGGGGAGCGCCTCGCGCCGACAGTGGCGGATGGCGAGATCGAACCCTTCGCTGGCCAGAGAGACCAGCCGGTCGGTGACCTCAAGCTGCAGATGCAGCTGGGGATGCTGATGCAAAAAAGGCGCGATTGCCGGGACCAGCTGCTGGCGGGAAAAGGCCACCGGCGCGGTCAGGCGCAGCGTTCCCCGCAGCGGCCCGCCCTCATCGCAGGCGCCGGTGAAAATATCCCGCAGCTGACCAAACGGCTCGTTGAGCTCCGCCACCAGCCGCAGTCCGTCGTCGCTGAGGCTCACGCTGCGGGTGGTGCGATGGACGAGGGTTTTACCGGTCACCCGCTCCAGCTCGCTGATTTTCTGGCTGATAGCCGACTTGCTGATCCCCAGCTTTTCCGCGGCCCGGGTATAGCTTTTTTGTTCTTCCAGCACCGTCAGCCAGTACAGATGGGGCCAGTAACTCTCCGGACGACTCTCGCTCATGTGATTGTTCACCAGTAAAAACAATGTATTCAACTATAGCGGTTTTTGCCGACGGCGGCATCGGCTAGCATCTTGTTGAGCCCATCATTATTCCCTAACGATAAGGAGCACCTGCATGCCATTACTGACATTTGACCTGATTGAAGGCCGTACGGAACAGGAGGTCAAAACCCTGCTGGATGCCGCCCATCGCGCCGTGCTACGCGCCTTCGAGGTACCAGAACGCGACCGTTACCAGATTGTTCATGAAAACAAAGCCCACCATATGGTGATTGAAGATACCGGCCTCGGACTGACCCGCACGCGGGATCTGGTGGTGGTGCGGGTCTATACCAGCCCGCGCAGCGAGGCGCAGAAGCAGCGCTTCTTCGCCATTTTGCAGGAGGAGCTGGCGGAACACTGCGGCCTGAGCGGCGATGACCTGATGGTGTCGATTATCAGTAACCAGAAAGGCGACTGGAGCTTTGGCCGCGGGGTCGCGCAGTATCTTACCGGCGATCTGTAACCCGCAGCCCGCAGTACGCCCTTAGCGGCGGGCTGCCGTCGCGATACGCTGCCGCGCCTGCTGCTCGATATTCTCCAGCAACTCCTGGACATCGTCTTCATCAATGTCGAGGAACTGGCCTTCCAGCAGCGCGGCGTGAATATCTTCCCGGGTGACCGAAATACCCAGCGGCACCGCCCTGGATTTGACCTCCTCCGCCGCCAGCGGATGCGGATAACGGCGGCCAACCAGGTTATTAAACACAATAGCCAGCAGCGCCAGCATCAGCGAGTTGAGCAGCACCGGGGTCAGCACAAAGTGATAGCCTTCGCTGTGCACCCCGGCGCCGCCGAGGATCGCCGTCAGGGCCACCGCGCCGCCGGGGGGATGCAGACAGCGCAGAAAATACATCCCGGCGATGGCCAGAGCCGCCGCCAGACCGCAGGCCAGCGCCGCATCGGGGACCAGCATACCCACCGTGACGCCGATCAGCGCCGACAGCACGTTGCCGCCGACAATCGACCACGGCTGCGCCAGCGGGCTGCTCGGTACGCCAAACAGGAGTACCGCCGAGGCCCCCATCGGGGCAATAAACCACAGATTGACTTCGCCGAGCAGCCAGTGGCTGAACATGCTGGTCACCGCCAGTCCGGTGCCGGCGCCAATGGATCCCAGCACGATATGCCGGCGGGCCACCGGCAGCGCGTGCGGCTTCAGGCGGCCAAGGAAAATCCGCAGCCGTGAAAATATCCCCGCAGGAATAACACTCAACATCGCTTCATCGCTCAAATCATAGGAATTACTTATATTTTATTTTCTTTTTTTAACCTTAAATTAACAACCCTGTCTTTCGCAGGGGATAGCGCGGGCGGCGATGTCCGACGGCATTGTGCTGTGAATTCTCGCGGGGGCTGATAGAATCCCTTTTCGGTCAGGGGGATACCCCTTTTGCGAATTGAAGGTCATAACCCAGTGAATAATAAAATCTCTTTAGCGAAAGAAGTGGCATGGGCCAGCCAGAATATGCCGCGTACCCTGCGTCAGGTCGCCGCGCTGCCCGACCTCAGCGGCGTGCGTCTGGCCTGCTGTATGCACCTCGACATGAAAATGATCCCGCTGGTGCAGGGGATCCTCGACAAGGGCGCTCAGGTCTTTTTAACCACCTGTAACCCCACCACCGTGCAGGACGACGTGGTGGCCTGGCTGGTGGAGCGCGGCGCCGAGGCCTGCGCGTGGCGCAATATGAGCGATGCCGACTGGCAACAGTCATGGGAAAAAGCGATTGCCTGGCAGCCCACTCACCTGTGCGAGATGGGCGCCGATATCACCACCCTGCTCCACCAGCGCGGCGAGTTTGGGAACATCGTGGCGGGTCTGGAAGCCACCGGCTCGGGCGTCAATCGGCTGGGGGATATTCAGCCAGGCTATCCGATCTTTAACTG
>NZ_JAGRQY010000308.1:0-1259 GCF_018223905.1 Klebsiella sp. 28 | reverse complement strand
TCCGCCGCAGAGCTGCCGATTGGCGTGGTGACGGCGACCCTGGGCGCGCCGGTCTTTATCTGGTTGCTGCTGCGTTCGCGGGGGCGGGGGTAGCGCGGCGCCGTCGGCAGGGACGGCGCCGGTTCAGGCTTTCCAGCCTTTGATCGCGTCGCCTTTGTAGACTTCCTTCGCTTTTTCCGCGACTTCGCTGGTCTGGAAGGCGGCTTTTAATTCCTGAATTTTCTTGCTGTCCTTATTATCCTCGCGGGCGACTATCGCATTCACGTATGGGGAATCCGGCCCCTCCATAAACAGACCGTCGCGGGCGGCCGACAGGCCCGCCTGGGCGGAGAAGTTGGTGTTAATGATTGACAGGCTGACGTTCGGATCGTCAAGGGTACGGGTCAGCTGCGGGGTATCCACTTCAACAATTTTCAGCTGTTTCGGATTGTCGATGATATCCAGCGTGGTGGGTAAATAGCCGACGCCCGGTTTCAGCTTGAGTAACCCCTGCGCCTGAAGCAGCAGCAGGCTGCGGCCCAGGGTGGTGGTTTCATTAGAAATGGTCACCGTCGCCCCTTCGGGCAGTTCGCTGATATTTTTGATCCGGTGAGAATAGGCGGCGATAGGGAAGACAAAGGTTTTACCGACCACCGCAAATTTATAGCCGCGCTCTTTCGACTGCGCCTCAAGGTACGGCAGGGTCTGGAAGGCGTTGGCATCGACATCTTTGTTGTTCAGCGCTTCGTTGGGCAGCACATAATCATTGAAGGAGACCACTTCGACGTCGAGGTGGTATTTATCCTTCGCCACCTGCTCCACCACTTTCCAGATGGCTTCGTCCGGCCCGGTATTGATAGCGACTTTTACTTTATTATCTTCATCCGGGGAGCAGGCGCTCAGCAGGGCGACAGAGGTGGCGATTAACGCCAGGCTAAACAACTTCTTCATCACTAAAACTCTCTTAAATTAACAAGTAACGAAACCATATTACATTCATGGAACACTGTACACGGAAATGGTCGACGGCCCAATTGAGAGGATTTCATGTTGCCGGCGGCCAGCGAAGCGCTGTTACATCATGCGACAACTCGGGGGGAATGGCAGTAGAATGGCGGGCGCTGAATCCGCTACAGTAGAAAGGGATCACCTTCACCGGAAACCGGTTTATCCATTGAGGACAGGCTATGCAACATGACATTCTGAATACCGAAGTGACGACCATTGATGGCGAGAAAACCACCCTGGCATCCTTTGCCGGCAAGGTGCTGCTGATCGTC
>NZ_JAGRQY010000307.1:0-1713 GCF_018223905.1 Klebsiella sp. 28 | reverse complement strand
CTGGCGTAATATCGACCATCTGCGTGCGGGGGGCTGGTTAAGTCTCGCCGTGCCGCCATCCTGCGGCGGCGCGGGCGCCAGTCTGGCCCAGCTGCAGCAGGTCATCGCCGCCATCGCCTGGGGAGAGCCGGCGACAGCGCTGATCGTCTGCATGCAGTATCTCCACCATTTGCGGCTGGCGGAAAACGACGCCTGGCACGCGCCGCTGCGCCAGCAGGTTTTTCACGATGCTGTCGAACACGGTGGCCTCATCAACAGCCTGCGCGTCGAGCCGGAGCTGGGCTCCCCGGCGCGGGGCGGCCTGCCGGACACCGTGGCGACCCGTCGCGCGGAGGGCTGGGACATCAGCGGCCATAAAATTTATACCACCGGCATTGAAGGGCTGCGCTGGCTGGCGGTGTGGGCCAGAAGCGATGATAACCCGCCGCTGGTGGGTACCTGGCTGGTGCCTGGCGACAGCCCGGGTATCACGGTGGTGAAGAGCTGGGATCACGCCGGGATGCGGGCCACCGGCAGCCATGAAGTTATTTTTAACCACGTGCGGGTGGCGGCAGAGCACGCGGTGTATGTCTGGCCGACCGATGCGCCACCCGCCGCCCAGGCCGAACCGTTTCGCCTGTTCGCCAACCGGCAGACGGCGCTGCTGGCGGCGATCTNNAGGAGAAAGTCGGGCAGATCGCCGGGCTGCTGCTGGTCAACCGCAGCCTGCTGGAGCAGGCCGCCGCGCTGCGCTTTTCCGCCATCGAGGCCAATCTGGCGAAAGTCACCATCACCGACAACGCCATTCAGGCGGTGAATATCGCGCTCGAGCTGACCGGCAATCATGGTCTCAGCCGACAAAACCCGCTGGAACGCCACTACCGCAATGTGCTCTGCGGACGGGTACATACCCCACAGAGCGACAGCGCCTGGCTGGCAGCCGGCAACTTCGTCTTTCAATCACAAGGATAATCACGATGCGTCTATCATTTTCAGGCCGGGTGGCGGCCGCGCTGATGCTGCTGGCGCTGGGCGGCTACGCGACAGCGCAGGAGCGGCTTACCCTGCGTATCGCCGATCAAAAAGGCGGCATGCGTTCGCAGCTGGAGGCGGCCAACGCCCTGCAAAATCTCCCTTACGACATTAAGTGGGCCGAGTTCCCGGCCGCCGCGCCGCTGGCGGAAGCCCTCAACGCGGGCGCCGTGGACGCGGGGATCATCGGCGATGCGCCGTTGCTCTTCGCCCTGGCCAACGGTGCGCCGGTCAAAGCTATTGCCGTGGATAAAAGCAACCCGGCGGGGACCGCGGTGCTGGTATCCCCCGGCAGCACGTTAAAAAGCGGCGCTGATTTAAAAGGCAAACGCATCGCCACCGGTAAAGGGTCGATTGGTCATTTCGTGGCGCTGAAAGCGCTGGAGCAGGCGGGGATTTCACCGAAGGAGGTGCAGTGGGTGTTCCTCGGCCCGGTGGACGCCAAAGTGGCGTTGCTAAACGGTTCGGTGGACGCCTGGGCGACCTGGGAGCCCTACACCACCCAAATGGTGAAGACCAACGAGGGGCAGATCCTGGTGAGCGGCAAAGGGCTGCTGCCGGGGAATACCTTCCTCGCGGCAACGGATTCCGCGCTTAACGATCCGCAAAAACGCGCCGCGCTGCAGGATTATCTCCAGCGCCTGGCCGGCGCCGAGCGCTGGGCCTACGCCAATCTCGACAGCTACGGCAAAACGTTGGGGG
>NZ_JAGRQY010000306.1:0-822 GCF_018223905.1 Klebsiella sp. 28 | reverse complement strand
ATCAATAGCCGCAATCCCAGCTGCTCGAGCGGCATGTAAAATCATGCTACGAGCAAAGAATAGTTCTTGGCCATCTGGATGGCGCCGTGTTTTCATATTGGTAACATAGTCTTCGGCGCCTAACGCGATGCCAATCAAGCGAGTTGAACTTTTGGCAATCGCGGGCGCATTTAGAACACCTTCGGCCGATTCGATGGCAGCCATCATTTTCGTTGTTCCTACGGGAATGTCATTTTGCTGTTCTACTTCTGTAATGACTGCCTCGACATCAATGATATCTTGGGCTGTTTCTGTTTTTGGTAAACGAATCACATCGACACCAGCTAAGACCATTGCTTCAATATCTTCTGCACCACCAGCATCTAAAGCATTGATCCGAACAACAATTTCAATATTGCCATAATCGAAAGTTTTCAAAGCAGAATGGACTAAAACACGGGCAGAGTCTTTTTCTTTTAATGAAACTGCATCTTCTAAATCAAACATGATTGAATCTGCCCCATACAAAGGTGCATCTCTTAGCATTGCCGCGTTCGCTCCAGGGACAAACATCATTGTTCTTCTTAAACGTTCCATGAGTCCAACTCCTTCCAATCATACGTTTCTTTTTCAGCGCCTCGATGTAAAACTGTAATCATCCGAGCTTTGATTGTACAATCTAATGCCCCTTTATCAATCGCCTTGACCGCAACGCCTTGGACATCTAAATGTTCCAAAGTTGTCGTAATCACCTGACGAATTTGATTGCCAAATTGTTTTTCGACACTACTTTCTAATTCAATGGTATTTTCTGTTGATTCAATGGGTTGGACGGTAATCATA
>NZ_JAGRQY010000305.1:0-648 GCF_018223905.1 Klebsiella sp. 28 | reverse complement strand
TTGTTGTTTGAAAAGAATTTTCCACCCTTCTTGCTTTGGTGTCTTTCCGATCGATTGAAACAGCAAATCAGCTACTTTCGTTTGTATCTTGGTTTCTTCATACAAGTAATCAGGTAAAAACATGGCAACGGTCGTTTTAACGACTAAAGCATAAATTTTTCGTTGTAAATCGTCCATTTTCGCTAATGCAGATTCGGTAGGTACTTGTTTTGTTGGGATAATGGCGTGGTGTTCCTGTACCTTACTACCGTCCACATAACGCTTTCTAGGCTCTGTTTGAACCATTTCAAGATCAAGTCCTAAAAAACCGCTATATTTGCCAAAATTCGCTTTTAAATAAGCAAATTCGTTCTCTGTAATAAATGGTGTATCTGTTCTTGGATAACTCAATAATTTTGCTTCATACAGTCCTTGCATAGCTTTTAAACGTAAAATTTTGCGTTCTAAGACGTTTTAAATATATCTGCGTATATTTTTATGTGTTTTATCTTTTCGTCGGCAAATGCGTTAAAATTTGCGAAATAAAATAGCTCAAGGGCGAACGCAGTGAGTGCATTTACCCTTGATCTATTTTTTTGAGTAAATTAGCTTTTGAAACCGACGGAAAGGAAACACAAAACTTTTCAGAGGCAAGGGGTTTTTAAGGGG
>NZ_JAGRQY010000304.1:0-1356 GCF_018223905.1 Klebsiella sp. 28 | reverse complement strand
GTCGGTGTACGCTGCTTTGAGCCGCCACCCTTGCGCCCTTTAATTATGTTATTTGCCATATTACGCCCATAAAAAAAGCCACCGCAAGGTGGCCTGAATTGGATGGTTTACTGAATAAAACTTATTGCTGGTCTTCTACGTAAATACCGGCAGATATAATGGCGCCGCCAATTCGGCGTTTGCCATAAAGCAAAGGGACCGGGTATCCCTGAGAGGCAGTATTCGTCACGCCCCCAAAGGCGTAGGACGCTTTATTGTCAGCGGATTCTTTTCGTGCCAGGCCAGCCGGCTGCGGGGAAAGCATCTGAACGACGCCGCCGAGCATCATAGCAGCCCCCATTTTATAACCAAATGCTGACACGGGGTTGCCAGGAACAAAGTAAGAGCCGACAGCAGATGCAACAATAATAACTGCTCCAAGAATTGTTTGAAGCAGCCCCGCCTTTTTACTACCAATTAAAACAGGAACAATTCTGATAACTTCACCACCAACGGGGAATCCTAAATCATCCTTACCGATATTTTTCTTTCCTTTGAAAACAGCAAAGGTCAACCCTTTTTCTTTGCTGTTATTCATGAAATTTTCAAATCCAGGGATGGTTGCAGCCAGCGCCATGCCTGCTTCTTGGACTGTTGAAATCAACCGATGATGAACCTTCCCGAAAGTTTTGCCAAGAATTCCAGAAAGCTCAATTCTTGTCATTATTTCCTGCATAATAGCTCCAGTTGGTGGGAAACGAGTTAATTAATAGTGGTTGGCCTTATATCCAAATCGCCATTAGCATCCGTAAAAACTCTTGCTGCTTTTTTCTCTCCAGCTTTAATATTGAAAAAACGTTCTTGCCTCTCTCGGTTTAAACTGCAAAGTCCTTTACCTTCAAGATTAGCACCGACAGCCCACTCTCCTTCTGATAAATAAAATGTCGCTTTTTCTTTCGGATCCAGTTTCGCTACTCGTTCACCATTCAAATAAACTGTTGCATAGCATCCTGCCCCCACGAATCCTGAATCACGAACGATTGTCAGGCTACCGTTATTACCTTCGTTTTCTTGATATTTAAAAACATGCTCTTTTGAGGCGGAAATAGCTTGGCTGGGAGGTACAACTGTTGTCGAACAGCCTGTTACTGTGACAATTGCCAATGCTAGAGCTATTTTTTTCATTTCAGTGTCCCTTGGATTTATAGTTAAAATTCCACAAGAGATTAACACAGAGAATGGTATCGGACGATTTTCATCGTCCTATCTAACCAGTATCCACCATACGGCACGCGCTTGCTGAGATGGCCATACAGGTGATGCAGCAGCATATTCCCTTCCAGCAGAATCCCGGCGTGGTTCCACTTATCCGCCTGC
>NZ_JAGRQY010000303.1:0-7341 GCF_018223905.1 Klebsiella sp. 28 | reverse complement strand
ACCTAAAACCACAAAAGAAATTTGCTATGAAAAGAATCGGAACACTTTAGATTTACATGGGGAAAAAGACTATTTTATTGAAAAAAGTCTTGGAGAGTTAGAAGGAGTAATGGCCGAATTTGTAAGATTAACATTAGATTACGAAAAACTCATAAAGAACAGAACGATTAGTAATAAAAGTGTTTTGGATAGAAGTAAATATCTTCCTTTTAGTTATAAAATCAAGCTAAGGGAACTGTTGGACATCCCATATTACGCACGCATTTTCAATTATATAATATCAGTTTTTTATTGGAGGCTGACCATAAACGATAGTTATTTCATTCAGAAGATGGGGAAAACAACTCTATCAGAGTCAATTAATAACATACTGAGTGAAAATAAAAGTATTCCGGCTGATATTAGCGATGTTCATCATTTGCTGAGTGAAATGCGAGAGGAAATAATCTCATTCGAATCTTTAATTGACCATAATTCAATCATAAAAATATATAAGAGCCTAATACATCCAGCTAAGAATATTTTTAGAAATCCTAATAATAAAAATCTTATTTTACTGCGGACCACATTCAGTGTTATCAGCTCAGATTTTCCATTTTGTATTTTCGATAACGAGCCTTCACTGGACGATAGGTTTATATTTATTTGGTCGCCTAATGTGATATTCATAAATAATATCAACCTCGATAAAATAGACATCAGGGAGTTCTGTTTTAAACTTTCTTTGTTAAATTATTTAAGCGCAAAAAGGTACGTTTTTAGTAATGATAAAGAATTACTTAATAATGTGATATGCTACGCAAACATGAAATACAACGATGGCGATACAAAAAAAGTAAAGGATGAAATATTGAAAACGCTTACCATGAATAAGATTTAACCATGCTTTATATAAAGGCAAACACATATTGTATTTGCCTTTAGTGACTCAGTTAACACTCACCGAAGTGAAAAAACTAGTTTTCTCTTTTATGTAAAGTATCCCGATAACGCTGCTGTTCAACAATACTCAGATTGGTGTCAGACAGAACACTCCGTCCCTTCACTGCAATATCATAATCAATCTGTGATTGCGTCTCATATTCTTTGGTCGGCTTAAAATAATCTGGTTGCGATGCAGATGACGGAGCAGAATAACCAGAATATGTTTTACTCCCAGCACTACCGAGATAAGCCAGCAGGCAGGCAAACAGGAAGAACAACGTCCACACCGTATTGTATCCATTAACTGTATATCCGCTGCCATAATCGTTTGAAAACACGCTATGAAATCTTACGGCATAGACAATCAGAAATGATGACAGGATAACGGCCCGACTTTTCCCAACAGTTAAATACTTACGCACAAATTTTACCGTTGGTACCAGCGTGACAGCAAACAGCACGATAGCAGCTAACACCAGCCATATTGGAAACAGCCTGTATTTTTGTGTGATGTTCTGCGATAGCGTCACTAACGACAGCACCAAGAAAGCATTAAGAAGAAAAAACCTCAATGACAACGATACTTTAACCTTCTTTTCTGCTTTCCTGAGAAGCAGCACTGGAGCCAGTGATGGTATGTTTATCAGCAGCCCCATGAAAATCACCCAATAGACAGAGTTCATAGCGTTTTCCCTGAAATTACCGTGCAGACCAGCCGTTATTGGTTTTTACCAGAACTATTTTGGCTTCTTCTGGTTCAGCCATCCCTTTAACACTGGAGAACGCTTTTTTGTCCACCCATGAGGGAACATCCGTTAACTTCCATGTATAAGACACGCGAACAACTTTCTGATTACCGTTTCCCGGTTCGGTCCATTCCTTTATCTCAGAAACTTCCCGATGACCGACACAGGCACCGTTCTCACGATCCCAAAACTCAACCTCTTGGCCTTTGTCTGTTACTTCCAGAACATCAACACTGCTAAAGCCATTTGCCTGTTGTGAAACAGTGATCAGCCCTTGTTCAACAAGTCCTTTAAGGATTTCATCACTGGCACTGTATCCGGCAGAACGGTAGCCGCGATTAACCTTAACCGGAAAACCTTTGTTGAATACAATGTCGTTGTCCTGCAGGGCGTAACACAGCTTTGATTGTGATAGTTTCGCGTTGATTGCTTTCTCAAAATCGCCTTTTTCACCGCATCCCGCCAAAGCAAGAGCTGTGCAAGTAACGAGTAAAATCTTCTTCATCTTCCTATCCATCCCGATAATCAAAAATGCTGTTATGTAGAGGTAGCCTGCTGCGCACCTGTAGGCGCTAGAGCTTGTTGTTACTGGCATAACGCAGCAAAACCACCTGATTAACCAATTGATAGGATTCAATTATTTTAATGGGCCGTCATATCGTTTGTAACGATCAAAATCAAAACAAAGATAGATACTAGCTATCATATCTTGTTATTCGATCGATTAAATCAATTAAAACACCGATCGATAAGGTATTATTAATCGACCAAGACTATCAATACTAGGTTATCGATCTGCAATACCGATCATTTTCTTGCTAGATGAATCGTTACTGGATAAAGTAAACGAAAGGATCACTGGAGCGTTTATGCGCTGGTTTGTAGGGATAGAGGGTCAAACCCTATGACCAACAGCCAGCACTGCCCTATGGCCCTTTCTGGACCTTTATTAATGCAACATCAGGGAAAACAACCATGAAGAATGCCGTGAGCTGATTAGATAAAAGACTCACTGGCTTTTGATAAGCGACTTTCTTCACCACTAATTTACATGACCTATTTCGATGGACAGCCTGAACACAACGCTGGTCCCGGCTTTTTCACGCCTATTTTTACGTTTACTGTTTATATGGAGTTAACATGAAAAAACTATTTATCGCTGCTCTGGTGATCCTGCCTCTTACCGCTTGCACCACCTACGGCAACAAATCCCTTAAAGACGAATCCCAACAAACCGTAAAAGCCAAAATCATTAAAGGGAAAACTACCCAGCAAGATGTTATTAATGCATTCGGTGAGCCTCAGACGCGAGGTACTAATGATGGTCAGGAAATGTGGTCTTATTCCAGCATGTCGGGCGAGACTCAGATTTCAAACTACATTCCCGGTCTGGCCCTACTTAAGAACAGCAACACGGCGCATATGAACTCCCTTGAGATCTGGTTCAAAGGGAATGTTGTTGAGCGATATAATTTCAGTCAAACGACGAGTAAGGTTTCGAAGGGACTGTTGGACTAATTATTATATTTAAAGAGCCAATGTTAAACTTTAATTTTCTTATGAACATCACACATTCGGCTCTTTACTTCCCTTTAATATCATCTCAATCGATGGTTATCGGGTGATTAGGAATGCCATTTAAAATTATTCTTTCAAGTTCCTTATTGATATTTATGGGTCTAAAGTTCTCATTAGAGAATTTCATTTCCTCAAGACTCCACCACCGTTTGTCTAAAATGTTGTTTTTTTCATTATCAGTGAGGTCAATCTCACCTATATCACAAGTATTAGCATAGATGATATAGTACTGTTCATGGCTAATAAATTCATCACCATTACGTTTAAAAATAACATTTCTTGACCAAACCCATATTGGTTTGTCCTTAATAATTAAACCTGTTTCCTCTACTAGCTCACGTTTTAAAGCTTGTTCAAAATTTTCATTAGCTTCCAATCCACCGCCGGGAGTGATCCAGAATTCATTAACACTAGAATCGAGATTATCCTTTATATTTTTAAATCTGAATTTAAATAACAGAACCTTATAATTAGTATCAATAAGTAAAGCACGAGCTGAGTTTCTGATATCCATCATATGTCTCTTAAAAATATCAACTAACATCCCAAAATTGAATACGATATTATCTATTTATCCATTCTCACACAACACAACAGCGATCTTAAGCCTATCAACAGGTTGAGATAACGCCTCATAGAGATCGCCCTCTATCTCATGCTCGAACTCACCGCTCCTGAACATTACCACATAGCCATTGGTCAGATCTCGCATGTGCGCAAGGTTTATCGGCTCAATAGCTATCCGGATGTCTGTACCTTTGTATTCAGGTACTAACCCATATCGGTGTGAAATACGATACTTCCTGCAGCTTCCAGTTAAGATAGGAAGTTATCTTCAGCTATGGATTCATGCGGATCTTGCAGGCCAAACGCACTCATCAGTGTTGATTCATCTGATGCTTTAGCTTTCACCCTGCGTCACTTCATCTAGAACACTAACGGGGTGTATTGGGAGACTGGATGTTTTAGGGTTTGGTTTATGGCATCAGCGATCTTACTGTTTCTTCGCTGACTTAGCTGAGTTCAGAAATAAATCTTCCATACACATTTACCATTCGCGCCTTATCGTAATCATCTGCTGATTCAGACAGAAAGAATGAACCGTAATCTTTGATAAAGATGTTATTGTCATTTTCGAGAGTAAGTTTTATCCCGTACTCCTTCTCTTCAACATCTTTAACTATACAGATCATAAATGGTATGTTTTCATTGGTGTTAAAGAGCGTAATGATTTTAATATTATTCATTGTTTGATTTTCCTTTTTTTTATTTTTAATACCATGTTTGTTTTAGAAAAATCAAATTTAACTCAGGTTATATAAATAACATTTCACACGACATTTATATATGAAGCATTCTCGCTCATCTTATTTACTCAATAACGACACATCATCTGTGTAAATGCCTTTAAATATTATCCCAATCTAACGGTTCTTCTGGTGGTAAAAGTGTTGCGGCCTCAATAGTGATACATCCTCCCATCCTTTTACTCATCATCGCCCCTTGGGACTTTTTAGCCTGTAATCTTGCGATTAACAAATCAATATCCTCTTGGTCATTAACATCAGCTATCACTGACTCAATTGATCTATCTTCTTCTGTAATATTTTTATTTATTCGGTCAGTACTGGCAACGCTTTCGGGTTGTTCTTCCATTACTTCTTTCTTTTTTATAATCTCTGAAACAAAGCGAGCACGATCACCATTGAACACAATAGCAGGATTTATAAAATACCAGTTTTTTTCATTCGTTTTAGCAATAATACGTTTCTCAATAAGTTCTTTTATGCCTCTGTAAAAGATAGATTCAGACAAGACGAAGTGATCTATCTTTTCCGCAAGCGACATTGCTTTTTTACAGCTCAGGTAAAAGTGATCTTTACCTATCGCATCCTGATAGATACGGAGAAATATGAAAAACACCTTGTACGCTGTTTTCGTTAAATCAAAATATGCTTTTATCTGGGAAGTGTAGAGCTTAATGAACTCTTCTTTATCGACCTCTTGTGTATGTACTATATTGGCAAAATAAGATTTGCTGGCATCTTTCCTTTCAATAAGTTCTGTTCCTCTTAAAACAGTCAGGTTCTTCTTTCTTGTTTCAATCTTTATCTCTGTCTCAAAGCAAAAAGGATTTAAGCCTAAATCTAAATCAACTTCTATTTCATCCATCACGACATTACCTCTTATTGTTTTATTTATAATTAAATACCATGCACAAAATAGATATCAAGTTTTTTGCATATTTTTTTGCGAAAATATTTTAGAAATCGCAAGTATTCCAGTGACTATAATTTAAAGCACTGTCATTTTTAACCAATAAAATGACATAGAAACTGACTACAGAGTCAGGAAAGCTCACTGTACAGTCAGGAATACTGACCACAGAGTCAGGAACACTGACCGTACAGTCAGTCCCGTTTTTTTGTTCAATCCCTTATACAGCAAGGGCTACAAGCCGATTTTGTCTCAATTTAATTTTGCAAGAAGTAAGAGATAATACTTAAGAGGATAAACAGAAACCGGGCGATTTTTATGATCGCCACATGGGGTTTCAACCTTAAAATGATTAACCATTTTCGGGTTGCATTTTTTATTGCAGAGCTTTCCATTTTATTACATTAAAATCTTTTTTTTGAAAATCACCACCATCTATGAGCTGACGCTCATGTGCTAAAGCACGGCTACGCCCTGACGCTGACATTAATATATTTTTACTTTCATTAGGTAGTTTCCATACTGGCTAGGAAAGTAAAAAAGGATCGTATTTAGATCGTTTCCTCATCCTGCTTTAAAGAAGATCCCATAGCCGTGTAAAGTGTTAACTCTGTAAAAAGGGGTATTTACTCTTCACTGAATGAAAAACATGCACATAAGCAGCACTTCGTGATTGTTCAAGACAATCACATTGCTGGAACAGGGTTCATCCCTGTAATGACGGATTTATCCATAAATAATTGCGGCGATAGCCGCTATGTAGTAAAAGAAAAAAATAACATATCCCTATAACCAAGCAGCGCTTAGTGATTGTCTTATACAATCACTTGCTGTCTATCATTAAAAGTAAAGATATGACAGATGATAAAACGGAACCATTTGACTGGCACACTCCAAGCTTAAGCCATTAAAATCATTATATTAATTATTTTACAGTGAAATTTTTCTGTACTGAAACCAAACATCTTTCTTTGAAAACTCTGTTATATTTAAAAACCATCGAAATCAGTGAACGTAATTTCGCAAAAGTGTATTTTATTTCATTTTTTCACATTTATTTTTGACAATGAATCGCCCTGCATTATATAAATGCATACAATAATAAAAAAAGGGAAACACATGAGCATTGATTACAATAAAATAATGACCTTAAGCAGTGAAGGAGTGGAAGATTACATATACAGAAATAATTTTACTGATAAGCAAAAGCTAGAGATATACGGATTCCACAATAGAAACCGAAAAGATAAAGCAACAGCAAATGTAAACAAAGAACATAGCTCTGATATACAACAGAGAATAGTCTATGTTCACGCTTTTTTAGATAATCTGGAAACGCTCGGGAAGAACATGTCGGGTGCAGAATATACAATAATGATCCGTTTATGTAAGCTCATGCAGAATGGAAATCTGATCGCCAGTGTCTCACAATCTGCTCTTGCAGAAGAGCTTGCCATGAGTAAATCTAACGTAAGTAAATGCTGGCAGAAACTTATTAATAAAAATATTCTGGTGCAAGAAGGAAAACATACAATGATAAATGCGAATCTCTTTCTATAGGGCCAGTACAGAACATTAAATCCTATAAAGAGCCGGGACTATAAATAATCATTGAGAAGAGCCAGTAGAGGCATAGAGAACGTTTTTTCCACAGTTTACGCCTAATGTCGATATTGACTTAAACTCAGTATCAGAAAACAACATTATCGATGATTATACTGAGGAAATTGATAATAAAGAAAATATACAACAGTCATTAACATTAAATGAGGTTTTTATGAAAAAAAGCAAAATAATAGTACGTGGGAATAGTTATTGTGATGGTATCATAATTTTATTCCAAATGGATGGAGAGAAATATTATTATGAACCTATC